>NZ_PNCP01000063.1:0-2016 GCF_005886115.1 Pseudoalteromonas sp. S4492 | reverse complement strand
ACCACATAGTACGGCAGCCACCCGCTTTCCATGCTTACCGCAATCAATATACATCGATTCTATATCTGTACTCATTAGTAACCTAACGCCCCAAGCAGGGGCAATAACACGTAGGCTAAAATACGGAACGAAGTGACGGGAGCCTACGTGTAAGTGTCCCGCTGACTTGGTTTGTTAGGTTTTACCGCTTGAAGCCCATTTAAGCCTTATAGCTTTTTCTATGACTTCGTCGGGATTTTCACCTTTGCTGACTACGAAGTCCTTTAATATTTGCAAATGCCATGTAGGACAGTGCCTGCTTTCACAAGGTGTGTCGGGCTCATTTGGAAAATGCTCATATGAGAAATGAAAACAAATCCAATGCATTTGCTCGAACATATTGTAGTTTTCTTCGGTATCTTCGACTGGGCAACCGCATCCCTTGCATATTTGATTCATCAACAGTCCTTACAAAGAAACCTAACGCCGCAATATGGGGCGTATTAAGCTTGGCTAAAATTAGCGAAGAATGAGCGCCAGCCAAGCTTTAGACGTCCCATCCATGATTGCCTTGTTAGGTGTACATTAACTCGGCATCCAAGCATTATCCATTTGACGACGTCTTAGCCCTTTTTCTATTTTTTCTCGCTCGGCTTTAGTTTTGCCAGAAGATTTATAGGTGTTGCTTTGGGTCAATTTAGGTAATTTTCTTATTCTTTCCCAATATTCGATTCGAACATCTTCATCAATATTTACGGTACTAGAAAATAAGGAGTCATTACCATCTTTACGCGGTGAAGAGATCCAAAAATCCTCAAGTGTACTTTCATCAAAGTAATTTGCTTTCAGAGGCATTCCTTTAGCCTTTTGAAATACTCTATCTTTATAGTACAGAGTGTTTCCTGATTTGGACAATTTGACCAAACCAATACGACCTTCACCTTGTAATCCATCGGACTTTAATTCGATGTACATAATCTTTGATTGCACGATATTCTCCTGTACACCTAACGCTTGGCTAACCGGCGCAAAATAGCAGGCTAAAATTAGCGACGAAGGAGCGCAAGCCTGCTGTTTTGCGTCCCTAGGTTTAGGCACTTGTTATGTACTTTTTAACCTTAGCTTATACAAACCAGTTAACCTTTTTGATAAGCCCATACAAATCATCACTGCATAGAGCAATGCAACAATATTCCACCCTAGATAAATTAGAACTCCAGTATTAATAAAGCTATTAATATACAAAGCCCAACCTAAATTTCGGTCTATTGCTCCTTGGGCAAAGTCAGTACTATTTACTGTAAATAAAGCAACAGTC
The DNA here is from genome assembly GCF_005886115.1 of Pseudoalteromonas sp. S4492. Taxonomy (NCBI): domain Bacteria; kingdom Pseudomonadati; phylum Pseudomonadota; class Gammaproteobacteria; order Alteromonadales; family Pseudoalteromonadaceae; genus Pseudoalteromonas; species Pseudoalteromonas sp. S4492. Next base: position 719 of record NZ_PNCP01000063.1, on the reverse strand, counting down.
CCCATTAACGCAAAAATGAAGAAAAGTACTGAAACAGGATAATAAATCCACACAACTTCAAAATATGCACTTAAAGCGAAGATTATGGTGATTATTGCCCACCTAATTGTTTTCATACTCAAAACCTAAGAAATACATAACGCTTGCCGTAAACGGCACAAAATAGCAGGCTAAAATTTGCGACGAAGGAGCACAGCCTGCTGTTTTGTGTCCTTTGTTTAACGGCTTTGTTAGTTGCGCTTTAGCTCTTTTCGAAAACAAACACCACACAAGGTAAGCTCTTTACCGTATTTACTCTTAGACCAAGCTTCAAGCTCAGTCTTGCTTTCAGAACAAACCTTAAAATATTGATTATTGGTATAGTTAGTGTTCTTTGGAGATGTTACACATTGATAACGAGCCAAATGTAATTTAGGGTAATCATAGATATTTTGTGGTTCATCTACGTTAAGAATAAAGCCTGTATCTTTATATTCAGTAGCCCACTGTAAGTATGCTTGCTCGTCTTCTACGAATACTTTCATTTTTCACCTTTACTCAATGTGCAACTAACGCCTTACTAATGGGCGCATAAATGCTTGGCTAAAATTAGCGACGAAGGAGCACAAGCCAAGCGTTTTGCGTCCTTTTGAGTAACTTGTTAGCTGTACTTTTAACACATCTCAATACTTGTAAATTGGAACCAAATATTGTCTTTGTCGTAATCAGCAATTCCATTT
>NZ_PNCP01000062.1:0-14392 GCF_005886115.1 Pseudoalteromonas sp. S4492 | reverse complement strand
ACTTTCCCCTCTCTAACTTTCATCCATAAAAAAACCGCTAACTGTGTAGCGGTCTTTTTTGTGTTAAGTGCGGGTCAAATCACGCTTAACTGTACTCTTTTGCGGTGTTTATAGCTCGTCTTCAGCTAATAGGCCTGCATCTTCACCATCTTCTGGTTGCACAGTTGCCTGAAGTAATAGCATCTCACGTAACTTACCTTCGATCTCATCTGCGATCTCTGGGTTGTCTTTTAAGAACTTAATTGAGTTTGCTTTACCTTGGCCAACTTTGTTGCCATTGTAGCTGTACCAAGCACCTGATTTTTCAACCAGTTTATGCTTAACACCTAAATCAATTAACTCGCCTTGTTTAGAAATACCTTCACCATACATGATGATGAATTCAGCTTGTTTAAACGGTGGAGCAACCTTGTTCTTAACAACTTTAACGCGAGTTTCGTTACCTACAACCTCATCGCCTTCTTTCACAGAACCAATACGACGAATATCAATACGTACTGAAGCGTAGAATTTAAGTGCGTTACCACCCGTTGTTGTTTCAGGGTTACCAAACATAACACCAATTTTCATACGGATTTGGTTGATGAAAATACATAGCGTGTTTGAACGCTTGATGTTACCTGTAAGCTTACGCAATGCCTGCGACATTAAGCGAGCTTGTAGACCCATGTGTGAGTCACCCATGTCGCCTTCGATTTCAGCTTTTGGTGTTAAAGCTGCTACCGAGTCAACGATAACTACATCAACAGCGCTTGAACGAACTAACATGTCACAGATTTCTAATGCTTGCTCACCAGTATCAGGTTGAGAAACAAGTAATTCATCAATGTTTACACCCAGTTTTTGCGCGTATACAGGATCTAGAGCGTGCTCAGCATCTACGAATGCACACGTTTTACCTTGTTTTTGAGCTTCAGCGATAACTTGTAAAGTAAGTGTTGTTTTACCTGATGATTCAGGACCATACACTTCAACAATACGGCCTGTAGGTAAACCACCAATACCTAATGCGATATCGATACCAAGTGAACCTGTTGAGATTGCTTCAATGTCTAGGGCTTTGTTATCGCCCAGTTTCATAATTGAGCCTTTACCAAATTGACGCTCAATTTGTGATAAAGCAGCGTCCAAGGCTTTTTGTTTGTTATCGTTCATTCTGTTCTCCAAATCCGGCTAATGCAGACAGTATACTGTATGAAATCACAGTATCAAGCTAATTTTCAGATTTTATCAATTCAATTACAGTTTTTAATGAATAAACAATAGCTTGCAGTCTAACTTCAGCTCTGTCACCAGCGAAAACCTGTTTGCTTGGGTAGTTTTGACCAGCAAAATGAATACAAAACCAAACTAACCCCACAGGTTTATCCAGTGTTCCGCCACCGGGTCCTGCGACTCCCGAAATTGCAATTGCGATATCGGCGTTTGCAGCTTTTGCTGCACCCGATGCCATTTCAACAACTGTTTGCTCACTCACCGCACCAAAGCTATTTAAGGTTTGTTCTGTTACGCCAATGAGTTCATGTTTTGCTTGGTTGCTATAAGTGACAAATGCGCGGTCAATATAATTAGAGCTACCAGGAGTATCGGTTAAGGCGTAGCTTACTCCACCACCGGTGCATGATTCTGCGGTAGTGATCCATAAGCGTTTATCCGTTAAAATAGCTCCTAATTTCGCAGCAAGTGTTTTAATCTCTTGATGTAATTCCATATTCAGCCTTTGGGTAAATACATGTCGTTTGATCTTTATGCACCGCACACTATAAATCAACAAACCCCTATGATGCAGCAGTATCTAAAAATAAAAGCCGAGCATCGGGATATTTTACTGTTTTATCGTATGGGCGACTTTTATGAACTTTTCTTCGATGATGCCAAGCGTGCTGCGCAACTTCTTGATATTTCTCAGACTCATCGTGGTAAAGCCGGTGGCGATCCCATTCCAATGGCAGGTGTGCCTTATCACGCCGTAGAGAACTACTTAGCTCGCCTTGTACAAATGGGTGAGTCGGTGGCTATTTGTGAGCAAGTTGGCGATCCTGCCACCAGCAAAGGCCCTGTTGAGCGTAAAGTTGTGCGCATTGTTACACCGGGCACTATTTCTGACGAAGCGCTGTTACAAGAACGCCAAGACAACTTGCTAACCAGCGTTTGGCAAAGTAAACAAGGCTTATATGGTATTGCTTATTTAGATATTAACTCTGGCAGATTCAATGTGTTAGAAGTAAATACTGATGAAGCATTTAGCTCAACATTACAGCGTTTAGCCCCTGCTGAGCTGCTTTATAGTGAAACATTTGCAAATGTGCACCTAATTGAGCATATCAAAGGCGCACGTCGTCGCCCAGAATGGGAGTTTGATTTAGATACAGCCCAGCACTTACTGTGCGACCAATTTGGCACCAAAGATCTGGTTGGTTTTGGTGTAGACAAAGCACACGCTGCTTTGGTGGCTGCGGGCTGCTTAATGCAATATGTAAAAGACACTCAACGTATTGCCCTGCCGCATATTCGTGCGATTACCCTTGAGCAAAACGAACACGCGGTGATTTTAGATGCTGCAACCCGTAAAAATCTTGAACTAACGGTAAATTTATCGGGCGGCTACGAAAACACGCTTGCACAAGTACTTGATAAAACAGCGACTGCGATGGGTTCACGCTTATTAAAACGTCGTATTCATACCCCTGTGCGCAGTAAAACAGAGCTCAACTCTCGACTAAACGCAATCAGTGCAATTATCGATGCGCAATTATGTGGTGAGCTACAAGAGTCATTAAAGCAAATTGGCGACATTGAGCGTGTTATCGCCCGTTTAGCGCTTTGCACAGCACGCCCACGTGATTTAACGCGCCTACGTAGTGCACTGCAAGCTCTGGCACCATTACACGAATTACTTCTGGACGCCAACGATCCACGTATTAGTCAAATAATTGCGCAATCACAGCAATTACCTGAGCTACAAGATTTACTAGAACGTGCTGTCATCGAAACCCCACCGGTGCTTATTCGCGATGGGGGTGTGATTGCCCCGGGCTATAACAGTGAGCTCGATGAATGGCGTGCGTTAAGCCAAGGTGCAACTGATATTCTCGAAAAGCTTGAAGAACGTGAGCGTGAGCGCACTGGCATTAGCACCTTAAAAATTGGCTATAACAAGGTGCATGGCTTTTTTATTGAGGTTAGCCGCGCTAACTCGCACTTGGTTCCTGCCGATTATATTCGCCGTCAAACGCTAAAAAATAATGAGCGCTATATTATCCCTGAGCTTAAAGAGCACGAAGATAAAGTACTTGGTAGCCAATCAAAAGCGCTGGCGCTTGAAAAACAGCTTTATGAGCAACTCTTTGAGTTTATAGCTCCGCACATTGCGCAACTGCAAACGATGGCAGCCGTACTGGCTGATTTAGATGTATTGAACAACTTAGCTGAACGTGCACAAGCGCTTAATTACGCTAAACCAACATTATGCGATAACGATAATATCAGCATTAAACAAGGTCGCCATCCGGTGGTAGAACAGGTAATGAAAGACCCGTTTATTGCCAACCCAGTAGAGCTTAATAACGACCGGAAAATGTTGATTATCACAGGTCCAAATATGGGTGGTAAATCAACCTATATGCGCCAAACCGCGCTTATCGTTTTGATGGCCCATATTGGCTCTTACGTACCTGCTGATCGCGCAGAAATTGGTAATATTGACCGTATCTTTACGCGTATCGGCGCAAGTGATGATTTAGCATCAGGGCGTTCAACCTTCATGGTTGAAATGACAGAAACGGCAACAATTTTAAATAACGCCACAGCGCAATCACTGGTGCTGATGGATGAAATTGGTCGCGGTACTTCAACCTATGATGGTTTATCGCTTGCCTATGCAACGGCTGATTATTTAGCATCAAAAATTGCTGCTAAAACTTTGTTTGCAACCCACTATTTTGAGCTAACCGAACTAGCCGAGCAAAAACCTGGGCTAGTTAATGTGCACCTTGATGCCATTGAGCATAACGACACCATTGCCTTTATGCATACCGTGCTTGAAGGTGCGGCAAGCAAGAGCTTTGGCCTTCAAGTTGCCGCCTTAGCAGGTGTACCAAAGGCAGTGATCCAACAAGCAAAACAAAAGCTTAAAATGCTTGAAAATCATCAACCTGTCACAGCCCCTATTGAGCAGCAACAGCAAACATTAAGTTTTGATGATGAACCTTCTGAGCTTGAATTAACCTTAAAACAGCTTGATCCAGATAGCCTAACGCCAAGACAAGCACACCAACTACTGTATCAATTAAAAGATTTACTTTAAATTTTGAATAGATATAAAAAAAGCTGACGTTACGTCAGCTTTTTTGTGTGTTCTGAACCCGTGGGTTCTATACCTTTGATCAGGTATTCATTGTTGTCAAATCAGGTGAATTGGTCGAATAGGCTATCAGTACTTAAACCTTCGTGTTGCAAAATGTCTTTTAAGCGACGTAATGCTTCCACTTGAATTTGTCTTACACGCTCACGTGTTAAGCCAATTTCACGACCAACATCTTCAAGGGTTGATGGCTCATAGCCTAGTAAACCAAAACGACGAGCAAGTACTTCACGCTGTTTCGGGTTTAACTCTCCTAGCCAATCAACAATGTGCTTGTTGATGTCATTGTTTTGTACTTCGCCTTCAGGACCATAGTCTTTTTCATCGGCGATGATATCTAATAATGCTTTGTCATTTTCACCACCAATTGGTGTATCCACCGAGGTGATTTTTTCGTTTAAACGCAGCATCTTAGTAACATCTTCAACCGGCTTATCTAAGCACTCTGCTATTTCTTCTGCGGTTGGTTCATGGTCAAGTTTCTGTGTTAATTCACGGGCTGTTCTTAAATAAACATTTAGCTCTTTAACCACATGAATAGGTAAGCGAATCGTACGTGTTTGGTTCATGATGGCACGTTCAATGGTTTGACGTATCCACCAGGTTGCATAAGTTGAAAAACGGAAACCTCGTTCTGGGTCAAATTTTTCAACGGCTCTAATAAGGCCTAAATTACCTTCTTCAATAAGGTCAAGCAGCGCAAGACCTCGGTTGTTATAGCGGCGGGCAATTTTCACCACTAAACGTAAATTACTTTCAATCATTCGCTTGCGAGAGGCTTCACAGCCTTTCAATGCTTTTCTAGCAAAATAGACTTCTTCTTCTGCGCTTAATAGCGGAGAAAAGCCAATTTCACCAAGGTATAGCTGAGTGGCATCTAGATTCTTGGCAACTTCATCCTTTGCAAAAATTTCATCATCGTTGTCGACTTCTTCTAGTAACTCTGGTGAATCATCTTCAATTACCGTGTCATCAAATTTATCGTCAATCGCGTCAGTTGTTTTCTCAAGTTTTGCTGTGTGACCCATAAGCGTCCTCCCGAGCAAATATGTGATTGAGCTAAATCACTTTATCAATACCCTAAATGGCTAAGGTAAATACTTAGCAGGATTGACTGCTTGACCCCGATAACGAATTTCAAATCTCAAAGCCGTAACCGAAGAGTCTGAACTGCCCATTTCTGCTATTTTCTGCCCCGCCTTTACTTCCTGTTTTTCCTTTACAAGCAACTTTGAATTGTGCGCGTAAGCACTTAGGTAATCATCATTATGTTTCAAAATAATTAAATTACCGTAACCCCTCAATGCGTTGCCCGCGTATACCACAGTTCCATGTGCAGCAGCTAAAACAGAAGCCCCTTGTTTATTAGTAATCTGTAATCCTTTAAAGCCATTCTCTTTATTAGAGAAGCGTTGCGTAACCTTGCCTTTTGCCGGCCAGCTCCATACAACTTTTGCATTAGAATTACTGTTTTTTTCACTAATTATTTTGTTGGCTTGTTTCTGAACATACTCTCGTTGTTTTGGCTGATCAAGCTCTTTTTTTAATTTTTTGTTATTTTTTTGTATAGAAACAGTAGACTTTTTACTCGAATTCGTATATTTTTTCGTCTTTTTTTGTTTTTGTGCCGATTTTGTGAGCAAAACACTCTGTCCGGGGAAGATAGTGTAAGGTGCTGGAATATCGTTTATTTTCGCAAGGGTACGAAAATCTTGTTGAGCGCTAAAAGCAATTGAGTACAAAGTATCACCCTTTTTGACTACATATTTTGAGCCTGAGATATTTACTTTGCGTGTGGCGGGTTTAACTTTATTATCTAAACTACTGACCGGCGCCGGTGCGTCGCGAGAAGTACAGCCAAAGAGCAAAATACTAAGAAACAAAGTAACATAGACTGTTAACTGCCTGCTCATCGTAAAATGCTCCTTATCGTACTAATTTAATGGTTTTGCGGGTTATCGTAGCAAAAAGTACGCAACCACGACTAAAACAACTAATCCCCAACCAAGCGCTTCAACATATTGACGTAATTTTTGCTCCATTTTAACGCCACCCCATTTCATCAAGGCCGACACTAAAAAGAAACGCGCGCCACGGCCGACAGCTGAGGCAATTAAAAACGGTAAGAATGCCATTTGCATCAAACCAGCGCCGATTGTAAAAACCTTATAAGGTATAGGAGAGAAGCCCGCTAAGAAGACTACCCAAACACCGTAGTTTTCAAACCAACCTAGTGCTGTGTCAAATTTGGCTTGCCAACCCATTTGGGCAATAAGAGGCTCGACCACAGGTTCGAATAACCAAAAGCCAAGTAAGTAACCTAAAATACCACCAATCACAGAGGCTATAGTAGTAAAGCTGGCAAAACGCCATGCTTTATCTGGTTGAGCTAGCGACATAGGGGCTAGCATAACATCCGGTGGTACCGGAAAAAAAACTGATTCAGCAAAACTCATCCCTGCTAAATAACGCTCCGCATGACGGTGTTTAGCCCATACCAGCGCCATATCATATAACTTAGTAAACAACTTCAAAGTATAACGTCCTATTCAATATCACCAGGTACCAAAGGTACAAATCTTACTGGTGCAACTTTATGTTCTGTAAATGTATCGCCATTTCTAACGACCATCATTAATTGCTGATCTTGTTCACCAATAGGTGCAATCATAACGCCCCCATCAGCAAGTTGTGCAAGAAGCCCTTGTGGCATAGTAGCAGCTGCTGCTGTGACAATAATTCCCTCAAATGGAGCTTGTGACTGCCAGCCTTGCCACCCATCACCATGTTTCATGGTGACATTGTATAAATCAAGTTTGTGCAAACGCCGCTTTGCTTGCCATTGCAATGCTTTGATACGCTCCACCGAGCACACTTTAGTAAAGGTTTTTGCCAGTATCGCCGTTTGGTAGCCAGACCCTGTGCCTATCTCAAGCACTTTATCACGCACCCCAGCTAAGCGGAGCAGCTCTGTCATGCGTGCGACTATGTATGGTTGTGAAATCGTTTGCCCTTGGCCGATTGGCAGTGCGGTATTTTGATAGGCTTTGTGCTGTAAAACATCATCAACAAAGATGTGCCTAGGTGTAGAAGCTATCGCTTCAAGCACCGTACTGTCTTCTACGCCCTCGCGTTTTAATAATTCAGCTAATGCTAGTGCACTGCGATTATAATTAGTCAGCACTATTAATCTCCATATTTGCTAACCAGCTATCAACGGCTTGTAAGCTTTCTTTCGCCGTCATATCAACACTGAGTGGTGTGACTGATGCATATCCATTATTGATGGCATAAAAATCAGTGCCTTCCCCTGCATCACTTTCAGCGCCAAGGGTACCATACCAATAAATATCGCGGCCCCATGGGTCTTGTTGTTTAGTCATGGTTTCAGCTTTATGGCGCGAACCTAAACGGGTTACTTTGACCCCTTTTAGTTCGGTAAGCGGAATATCAGGCACGTTTAAGTTGATGATTTGATCTTTCGGTAATGGATGCGATGCCAACTCTTTGATGATACTTACCGCAACCGCTGCGGCAGTTTCAAAGTGATTTCCTTCTTTAGAACATAACGACACTGCAATGGCAGGTAGCCCTAAGTGACGGCCTTCAGTGGCAGCGGCAACGGTACCTGAATACAAGGTATCATCACCTAAATTGGCACCGTGGTTTATCCCTGCAACCACTAAATCGGGCTGCTGCTCGGTTAACTCATTAACTCCTAAATGCACACAATCAGTTGGCGTGCCATTAATCGAAATAAAGCCATTATCAAGGGTGGTTGCACGCAGTGGATTCATTAACGTTAATGAATTACTTGCGCCACTGCAATTGCGATCTGGCGCCACTAAGGTCACATCTGCAATTTGCGTTAATGCATGATACAAAACCGCAATCCCTTTAGCATGCACACCATCATCATTGCTTAGTAAGATTTTCATTTACGCATCCTTTTGTTTTTGTTCTCTAGGGCTTGCATCTTGATAGTCCACCAGCTCACGCAGCAAGGCGGTAGCAAAACACCCTTTTGGTAAACCAAAGCTTAACTTTAAGGTCGTTTCATCTATCGTTTCAACGGCTAATGAGTCTGGGATCAGTCGTAACATTCTACGCTCATTCTTAAGGCCAAGTTCGCTAAGACCCTCTATCCAAGACTGATAAGGCTCGAGCCACTCTTTTTCAGTTTCGGTTAGGCCTTTTTCGCCTTTACCAACCATAGGAGCTGACATCACAATATCACCAGACGCTAGGCGGGCAATATTGTCATCACTAATATTGTCTTCAAAAAATGCATTACTGCCGCTGAGCATAAACACTTCGCGGTGCATTGTTTTTGCAAGGCCATGCTCTGCAACGCGCATGCTCACGATTTCATTAAACACATAAGAGCGTGCAGCTGAAATAACTAAGCCACGCAATTTTTTATCGCGGATACGCTCTCCGGCAAACATGCGTTTTGCCATTTCAAGGTTGTGACCACCATGCCCAAAGCGCTGCTCACCAAAGTAATTAGGCACACCGGCGCGCACCGCGTTGATACGGCACAAAATATCAAGCGGCTCAGTCACGTTGCGTAACGTAATGGTAAAGCGATTGCCTCTGTGGCAGCCAGTTCTGAGCTTACGATTATGACGCTGTTGCGATACCACAAAAAATTGCTCGTTATTCAACTCACTAAATTCTATGTGTTTTTTAATTGGCACGGGAACACTAAACCATTGTGTACACACGCCATGACGGTCTTTTAAGCCTGCATAACTCACATCACGTGGAGATACCCCCGCTTTTTCGGCAATGCGTTTAGCAATAAACTGAGTATTTTCGCCTTTTTTTACAACCTGCAAGCAAACATGCTCACCTGATCCTGTAAACTCAATACCTAAGTCTTCATCAACCATGAAGTCTTCGGCGTGAGTTTTAAAGTCAGCCTTAGAAAGGGGTTTACCGTAAAGGTAGTTTAACTCACTCATGCGCTTTGTTTGCTCATAATCACCACTGCGTGGCTTGAAATACCTTCTTTGCGACCTTCAAACCCAAGCTTCTCAGTAGTTGTTGCTTTCACATTCACTTGAGAAATATCAGCTTCAAGGTCTTGGCATAAGTTTTCACGCATTGCTTGAATGTGCGGCAACATTTTTGGTGCTTGCGCAACAATCGTCACATCGGCATTACCAAGTACATAGCCTTGATCTTTAGCAAGCCCAACCACGTGGCGTAGTAAAATTCGGCTATCAATGTTTTCGTATTCGCTCGCAGTGTCTGGAAAATGCTTGCCAATATCCCCCATTGCTAATGCACCTAAAATAGCATCACACAATGCGTGAATGGCAACATCACCATCTGAATGTGCTAAAAAGCCTTGTGGGTAATCAATTTTTTCACCACAAATCACCAACGGGCCTTCGCCGCCAAATTTGTGTACATCAAAGCCATGGCCAATTCGAATCATGAGGTACTCTCGTTTTGTTGTTTTTGCAGTAAAAATGCTGCTAAATCTAAATCTTCTGGGGTGGTGATTTTAATGTTGTCACTGCGACCAGCAACCAGCTTAACAGGCTGCTTAGCCCATTCAATTGCCGATGCCTCATCCGTGATAGTCACACCATTTTTAAGGGCACTTGATAGCGCATCTGTGAGCGCCTGATAGGGGAAAAACTGAGGGGTAAGTGCCTGCCATAAATCATCACGAGGCACCGTTTGTTCACTGTGCGTATGACCGCGTTTAATGGTGTCTTTTACTTTTGATGCTAAGATACCGCCTTCATTGGCAGCGATACATTCAGATATTAAACGCTGAATATCTGCCAAGCATACTAACGGCCTTGCCGCATCGTGAACAAGCACCCAATCAGGCGGGTTATCCGCAAGTGATAACAATGCATTGAGCACTGAATCAGCGCGCTCTTTACCACCAGATACGCGCTCAATACGCTTATCAATATGAGGTAAATCAGCAAAGTAGCCGTCATCATCGCTAACTGCTACTTTGATGGTATTTAATTCGTTAAGTTCTGCAAGTTTACTCAGGGTATGTTCTAAAATAGTTTTACCCGCAAGTTCAATATACTGCTTTGGCGCCGAATGCTGCATTCGACTCCCAACTCCCGCAGCGGGAACAATGGCGGTGATAGTTTGCTTAGTGTTCATTTTGCTGTTGACCTGGTAATACGCGAATAAAGGTTTCGCCAGGTTTAATCATTCCTAATTCATTGCGCGCCCGCTCTTCGATGCCCTCTTGACCGAGTTTTAAGTCTTCAATATCGGCTTTGAGCACTTTATTGCGCTTTAACAATTTAGCATTGGTGTCTTGATGAGAGGTAACCGCTTGTTTCAAACGAGTGTAATCTTGCACACCATTATGGCCAAACCATAAACGATATTGCAGAAATAAAGCCAAACATAACAAGGCGAATTGAAAAACCCGCATTGAACACTCCTTCGCGGTTAAATTAAGTCAAAGGGCGTTTTAAATTACGCCAATTTATATTGCTTGCTAGTAGCATTTCTCGTAATGACAAACGCTTAGGTGTGATGCGTTTATTAAATTGCCATTGATGACCACAGCACGCTGCTGCCATCACCGCTTTTGCGGGCTTAAGCAATTGAATATGCGCGTTTTCTAGCGATTCACCGGAAGTATCAAACCAACCAAGCTCGTTGCAATGTACCTTATTGTCGCTTACTTGATCTAAGCTGTCTATGCGCACGGTTGTACATTGCTCGTCATTAATTAGCACGGGAACAATTAACCCGCGCTTAGCATATTGACTATAAAAGTCTTTTGAGTCGTTTTTATTATAAACAGGTGGCGTTGATTTTTGTTTTTCAAGCCAACTGCCGTTTTGTGAATCTAGCTGCAATGGCGCATCGCCATTAACTATACGCATGGCTAAACGCTCTATATAGTAAGGCAAACTAGCTAATAAGCGCTTTAGCCTTGCAGCATCAGGTTCATTTACCAAACGCGGGATTTCACGAGCATAAAATGCATTGCATAACTGCGCATACAAAGCACGATCGGCATCAGTTTGCCAAATTTCGGCTTGTTGCGAGTGTTCGCTCTGTGAAGTTGGTTTAGACAATGCGCGCTCTTATAAAACAATTGCTTGACTGTTTTATAGCATAGAGCGTTTATTGAGCGCTACTTTACTGCGCCTTTTTTACCCAATTTTGCATTACCAGATTCTAAAAACTGCACCACCGCATCACGCTTTTTACCTAGTAACAAACTACCATCAGCTAAAAACATAAAGTTTTGCCAACAACGCTTAAAAACGGCAAAGCTGGTTTCAATGATATTGTCGCGAGCCATACAAAAATAGACCGTCGTGTTTGCTTCCCACGCTAAGTGGTTTAGGATTTCTTCAGGTAACTGCTCGTCGCCCGCTTCCCATGCGTTTTCCCAGTTAATGGTCTCTGAAAAGCTGTCGTCTTTGCCGCACCAATCTGTTTTATCAAAAAAGTCAGGGTGATCATGCTCTCGGCTCACCATGGTAGTCCATAAAACAGCAGCGCGTTCAGCACTCATTGGTTTTATTTGCGCTGCGTCTTCGCTACTTATCGGCATATCTTTATGACGAAAAACCCAGGCTTTTTTGTATTCATCTAACGAAATATAATTCATAGTTCAGGCAGTTTGTTTCAGCGTAAAATGTGCAAACTGCAATTATACCCAAATGACTCCAAGATGCGAGATAAACACATGACTATCAAACCCGGGATTTACCAACATTACAAAGGTCCAAAATACAAAGTTGAATATGTTGCCACTCATAGCGAAACGAATGAGACATTGGTAATTTATCAAGCGCTCTACGGCGAATTTGGCATGTGGGCACGCCCGCTTAGTATGTTTACAGAAACCGTCACTGTCGAGGGCAAAACGGTACCGCGTTTTGCATACCTTTCAGACGCCGACTAACTGTGGCATCATGACGTTATTAATCACTGCTCAGACCAGATAAGGTGACATCGTGCTTTTTAATTCAACCGATAACTACATTGCCAGTAACTCATTAAAACAAGCGGTTAACGCAGCGATCTTGCTCGAAAAACCCCTGCTTATTAAAGGTGAACCCGGCACAGGAAAAACTATGCTGGCCGAGGAACTTGCAAAAAGTTTAGACACCACGCTAATTCAATGGCACATCAAATCAACCACTAAAGCGCAGCAAGGCCTGTATGAATATGATGCGGTATCGCGTCTTCGCGACAGCCAGTTAGGTGATGAGCGTGTGCACGATATCAGCAACTACATTGTAAAAGGGAAATTATGGCAAGCCTTTACCTATGGTGAGCAACATAACAAACGCCCTGTGCTATTGATTGATGAAATTGACAAAGCTGATATTGAATTCCCCAACGACTTGCTATTAGAGCTCGATAAAATGGAGTTTCATGTTTATGAGACCGGCGAGCGAGTTATTGCAAAGCAACGTCCGATTGTGATCATCACGTCAAATAACGAAAAAGAGCTGCCAGATGCCTTTTTACGTCGTTGTTTTTTCCATTACATTGATTTTCCAAGTAGTGAAGAAATGGCGCAAATTATCGATGTGCATCACCCGCATGTTAAACAAGATTTAGTACGCCAAGCACTTGAGGTGTTCTTTAATCTACGTGAAGTAAACGGTATTAAGAAAAAACCATCAACCAGCGAATTACTCGACTGGTTAAAGCTACTGATGGCCGAAGATATTGATGCTAAAACACTGCATGATAAAAGCCAAAAAGGCGGCTTAATGCCCATGTTTGGAGCACTATTAAAGAACGAGCAAGACATTAGCTTAATCGAAAAACTTGCGTTTATGAGCCGCCGTTAAGATGTTAATTGCGTTTTTCTTTAAGCTTCGCGAATACCGCTTACCAGTAAGTTTGCGAGAGCTACTTGATTTGATCAATGCGCTCAAGCAAGGAGTTATTTTTGCCGATGTTGACGCGTTTTATTATTTAGCGCGTACCATCATGGTTAAAGATGAAACCCATTTCGACCGTTTTGATAAAGCCTTTGCTGATTACTTTAGTGGCGTGGCCGACCTTGATCTGCTCGAAAGCTTAAAACAGCAGCATGCCTTGCCTGATGATTGGCTACGCAAAGAGTTTGAAAAACATTTAAGTGACGAAGAAAAAGCGCAATTACAAGCCATGGGCGGCCTTGATAAACTCATGGAAACCCTCAAGCAGCGCCTTGAAGAGCAGCAAAAGCGCCATGCAGGGGGTAATAAATGGGTGGGTACCGGTGGCACTTCACCATTTGGCGCCTATGGGTATAACCCTGAAGGTGTGCGTATTGGTCAAGACGGTAACCGACATCGCCGCGCGGTAAAAGTATGGGATAAACGCAGCTACCGAAACCTTGATAGTGAGCGTGAAATCGGCTCGCGCACCATTAAACTCGCTCTAAAAAAACTGCGTAAATTTGCCCGTACTGGCGCCAGCGATACCCTCGATTTAACCGAAACCATCCGCGCAACTGCAAAGCAAGGTGGCATGCTCGATGTGAAAATGGCACCTGAGCGCCACAATGCAGTAAAAGTATTGATGCTATTTGATATCGGCGGTTCAATGGATGATTACATTCATACCTGCGAAGAGCTATTTAGCGCTGCTCACAGCGAGTTTAAGCACCTTGAGTTTTACTATTTTCATAACTGTTTGTATGAGCATGTTTGGCAAGATAATCAGCGTCGTCACTCTAACGTCATTGATACCATGACCTTGATTAACAAGTTCACCAGCGACTACAAGGTGATCTTTGTTGGCGATGCCACTATGGGTCCTTACGAAATCGCCTACCCCGGTGGCAGCGTTGAGCATTGGAATGAAGAACCCGGTAGCGCTTGGTTAAACCGCATAACCAATCACTTTGATAAAGTCGCTTGGCTCAACCCGCAATCCGTTGAACACTGGCGCTATTATCAATCAATTGATTTTATAAAGCAGTTAATGGACAACCGCATGTACCCACTCACGCTAGATGGGATTAGTAATGCGATTAGGGAGTTGAGTTAGAGTTAGAAAGTTAGAAAGTTA
>NZ_PNCP01000061.1:0-22210 GCF_005886115.1 Pseudoalteromonas sp. S4492 | reverse complement strand
CTTTCTAACTTTCCCCTTTCCCCTTTCCCCTTTCCCCTCGCTAACTTTACTCTTTCTAACTTCCCTCACAAAAAAGCAGCCATACGGCTGCTTTGAAGGGAAATCACATTTTAATGATGGGCATTAAATGTGGTTATTACACTTAAAGTGCTTTCCATACATCTGCGACACCTGGCTCGTCTCCTTGAGTCCACCATTTCGCTTCGTATTTATTACCTTGGTGAGTGACTTGGTCGCCACCGTTATAGATACCCGCAGCTTGCCATACAACATCACCATTACCGTCGGTTGGTTGTGAAGTTGCTTCCCATGGGCCGCCTAAATCAGGGCGCTCACCTTGTGTCCACCACTTAGCAGTGTATTCTACGCCATTATAAATCACCGTATCACCACCAACATAAGTCGCCGCTGCATCCCATGTGGTTTCACCATCTGGCGGAGTTGTTGTACCAGAATCTGTCACGGTGACATTAAAGCTCACTGCTGTAGCAGTTTGACCATCGCTTACCGAAACCGACACAACATAACTTGTATCTGCATCAACGCTGCCCGCTTGTAAACTCACATCAGCACCAGAGCCTACTAACGTTAAGCCTGCTGGCACTGTCCAGCTGTATGAAAGCGTATCGCCATCAGCATCAGATGCCGAAACAGCCACGTCCACACTCGCGTCTTCTGCCACTGTTTTATCAGTAATTGCCGCAACAACTGGTGCTTGGTTCTCGCCTGTCGTTGGTGCTACAACATTCACTGTAACGTTACGGCTTACACTTGCCTCGCCATCGCTCACACTCACAGCAACTGTGTATTGCGTATCAGCAGTCACTGATGGCGCAGTAATAACAAGGGTATTTGAATTTTCACCGCTTACTGTTAATGCGCTGTCAGCTGTCCAGTTAAAGCTTAGTGGATCGTTATCTGCGTCAGTTGCCGATGCAGTCACAGATACACTTTCGCCCGCATTAACAGATACGGAGCTTGATACAGATAGCACGGGCGCTCTATTGCTAGGCTCAGTGACTGTGCCGCCAAGTGCCTCGTGCATGGCATTAAGAATATCGCCATTATCAGCATCAATTTCCCATGCAAATAGGCCACCTAGGTTATATTGATTAACATAAGCACCTTTTGCCAAAACTGAACGACGGTTATCGTATGTAATTAATTTACCGTTGCTACGATTCCATACATAAGCAGCTTCGGCTTGTTCGTCATAACCTGTTTCAAACCCATTGATGCCATTTTCAGCAGCGCCCAACATGTAAGTTTTGATGCCTTTATAATCAATAACACCGTCTTCCCATACGCCTTGCGCTGTAGTGCCTTTAAGTTTGCCATTACCAGGGGCTGTCATTGGGTTATCAGCGATAGTCGCGTTTTCTGGATAAACCCCTTCCCAGCCACGGCCATACATAGCAGTACCCACCACGATTTTCTTCGATGGTACGTTTTGCGCGAGTAGAGTTTGCACTGCATTATCAGTTGTATAAGCAGGGCCTTTATATGGAACGCCTTCTTCATCAACACCTGTGCCATCACACTGACCAACACGGAAATGCGATGAACAATAAAGCGCAGCCTGATGGCCCGTTACATTGCTCCATGCACCATAATAGTCGTAGCTCATTAAGAAAATGTAATCCATATATTGCTGAGCTTGTGAGTAGTCGACATCTTCAATTTTGTCGTAACCTGCACCAATCGCTGATGTTAACTCATACTCACGACCGGTCTCTGCTTCAAGCTTATCAAGCATCGCGCGCAGCTCTTGCATTAACGCAACGTATGCTGGGCCGTCAGCAACTGGGTCGCCTAAGTTTGGATTAGCACCCTGACCACCGGGGTATTCCCAGTCAATATCAACACCGTCGTAGAACTTCCACGTTCTTAAAAACTCTTCCATTGATGCCACAAACGTGTCGCGGTTTGCTTTATCGGTAAAGTAAGCAAATGGGTCTGATAAAGTCCAACCACCCACTGATGGTAAGATTTTCAGATCAGGAAAACGCTGCTTTAACGCCATTAACTGCGAATACGTACCACGAATTGGGTCATTACTATCAACACCTGGTAGCGCTTTTTGAATCGCTGCCCATGGGTCGTGGATCACAACTTCAAAGTCTTGCGAGCCTGCACACGCCGTATTTAGCGCGTTTTTAGGACCGCCTGTTAATGAGTCATTAGGTCCACAAATTGGAATAAACCCATACAAGATATGACTTAGGTTTTGCGCTGGTATATTGGTTACGTCGAAATCGCGACCATAAATACCCCATTCAACAAAGTAGGCACCGGTTACAAGGCCATCTTTAGTGCCAATATCTTGGTTATTTGGATCATAATCCATCGGCAATGGCGCTAAGTGACCGCCATCTGTATCGGCAATAACAATTGGCTTACCTTCACTGCGCGCACAGGTGGTACCGCCTTCACATAGTTCTACATATAATGTGTGACGACCTGCTTTATCATACGGGAAGCTAA
Organism: Pseudoalteromonas sp. S4492; assembly: GCF_005886115.1. Lineage (NCBI taxonomy): Bacteria > Pseudomonadati > Pseudomonadota > Gammaproteobacteria > Alteromonadales > Pseudoalteromonadaceae > Pseudoalteromonas > Pseudoalteromonas sp. S4492. The sequence continues at coordinate 19,726 of NZ_PNCP01000061.1, read as the reverse complement.
TAACACCACTTTTAGTGCCTGCTGCCAGCGAGCCTTCATTAACCAACATATCATCGAAGTACACTTTATAGCTGTCGCCGCCATCACCACTCCATGCGTTCCATTCAATGCTGATAGTGACTTCATCAACGCGGTTCACCAAGCTCTTGTATGAGCCTGTACCTTCAAGATCAACCTCAACAAATGAGTACTCTTGTGGCTCCCAAATAATGGTTGGTGTTGAAGGTGCTGCATTCGCTGCACTTGCAAAGAGTGCAACACCAATGGCTGCGCTTAATTGTTTTATATTCATGATTCTCTCTTATCTGTTTTTATATAGCGTTACGCTGTTATTGATAAAGTTTGAACTACAAAACTTTAGATTTCTGTCCATACTTGGCTGGCACCCGGTACATCTCCTTGGGTCCACCACTGCGCTCGATAGCGCTGTCCTTGATAGGTTACTTCGTCGCCGCCTTGATAGGCTTTGCCGCTGTTCCACTCGATTGATGCACTGCCAGATTCAAGCTGCCATGCATCACTACTGTCTGGTTGTGCGCCTTGGTTCCACCATTTCGCGCTGTAAACGCCGCCGTTGAAACTCACTTTATCGCCCGTGTTGTATTGGCTTGTGCTATTCCAAGCAGGCACGCTCGGATCAACTGGATCAGGGTCGACCACAGTGCTATTAAGCACAGTCACGGTAAAACTTACTTGGCTTGTGAGCTCGCCATCTGACACCGATACACTTACGGTGTAGCTTGTATCAGCATCGACAGCGGGGGCGTTTAGCGTGATGTTGGCATCATTACCCGTAAAGCTCAGTGGTGCCGGTACATCCCAGCTATAAGTTAAGGTGCTTTGCTGATCATCAAAGGCGTGCAGGTGTATCGCGGTGCTGCTCTCTTCTTCAACTTGAAGGTCATCTGGTTGATGAATTATCGGCGCGGTATTGTCAGGAGCCGCTTGTATGCTTAGTGCAAAGCTGTAGTTTGCATTCGTTGTAAAGACCTGATTAATCAATAAATCAGACGCATCAAAGGCAATATCTCCGGTGCTATTTTGCACGCCAATATTAACTAAGTGCGCGTAATTAAGGTTTAACAGCGCCGCAAATTCAGCCTGCCAATTAGCTTGATTATCAGCTGTGATCTGCATTTGTTGAGTAAGTAACTCTTGGCCATTTTCATCAAATAACCGAGCTGACACACTACCACCAACCTCAGCGTCTTGTCCTTGACGAACAAAGTAGCTGATTGCTGTCCAATCGGTTGGCTCTGTTGGGGTCGCATCGCTAACGATATTGATATCGCTACAATTGTAGAAGCCTTCGCCACCGGCATCATCTCGTTGCCAACGCGTATATAATATGGCATCGCCACTGCGCCCATGTGGAATAGACACGCTCATTTCATAGAAACGGTCGTTGTTAGCATCAATGCTAAAATCAAGATTGCCGTACTCTTCAACAAGCTCTAGATCATCCCAAGTAAGCACTTGAGTCGCACTATCAAAGCCCGATTTTGTTAAGTAAAACTGCCAAAAACTCGGGTTATGCGGCGTACTTGCTAAAAAGCGCACTAAAATATCGCCATTTGCATTAGGAATAACCTCACTGCGTTGCCAATGCGCTGAAGGTAAATCCATACCGCGTTTTTCTGGGTCACCTGCGGCACATAATCGGCCATCAGGTACACTTTGTTTTACTGCCGCGAGGTCTGTGTAGTTAACCGTATTTGCAGAGTATTCAATGCCTTGCACAAACTGCACATGTCCTGCTTCAACAAACGCTGCGCGACAAGCAAGATTAGGGATCCCTGTGCCATCAGCAGGCCACCAGTACCCGCCATCAGCATTACAAAATGCTTGGCGTGCCTTTGGGCTTTCTAAGAATCCGTGGGCATTCACATGGCTTGATGCACAGGCAAGCAGCATGCTGGTTGCCACTGCCGATAAAGACAATGCCTTTGATTTCATTACTTTCATTGTTGTTCTCGCTGTAGAAATGCGGAGCAAAGTCCTTGCTCCGCTTAGTTGGTTAAAGCGTGCAACTCACCGTCCAGTCAGCAGATGTGCCTGGCTCTGTGCTCGTCCACCACTTTGCTTCGTAAATCACGTTGTTGTGATTCATTAGGTCGCCGCCAACAGCATGGCTTGGATTACCAGCCCAATCAGTTTGCGGCCAATTTGGATACACAGGGATGCTTGCTACATCAACACCATTACAGCTTCCCTCGCCACCCGTATCACCACCGGTGTCACCGCCAGTATCACCACTGCCAGCAGTGCCATCTGGTAGCATTGGGTATTCGTATTTGAAGGCGTAGGTTTTGCCATTTTTCTCAATCGTGAAGTTAGTTGGCCCCGTAATTGGCATGTAGTACATAACTTGTGCCTCAACGGTTTCACCTGTGTTAAATGACTTTTCGATACCGCCCCACTCATTCACTAAGGTGATTGAAAAACGATGGAACTCATTTTCAAAGCCGCCGATATTATCGCCAGCTGCATTCGAGCCATTCGCTTCAACAGCCATGCCGAGCTTTTCTTGTGCATTCCAATTTGATTTGAAAATTGCAGAGGTAGAAACAGGCACATCAAAGCTGATTTTCGCGCCGCTTAAGTCGATATCTGAGTTATTCGTGAATGCGAATGTAGGTGAAATTGGGTAGTTATCATCACCAATTGGGAAGTCTTTCACTGTAAAGCTTACGTCAACCGCTTCGCTTGGCAGGGTAAAATCGACATTGCCTTGATGAGTGTTGTAAGCCACACCACTTTGGTTAAATTTATCGTAAGCAAGTGTGGTTAAGCTTGAGCCCATGAAGTACTCACCTTTCGCTGAGTCATAATCATAGTCACCAGCAAGCTCCCAGAACATGATGCCACCAAGGCCATTGTTGATAACATAATCAACTTTGGTTGCCATTGATTGCTCATCTTCAATTGATAAGAATACCTTTTTCTCTGCATTCCAAAGCCATGGAGCAACTGCTACATCATCGTAAAAACGTGTATAAGTACCTGTTAACACATCATCTGCATCGGTTTCTGGCGTTAGACCATAGATTTCAAGGTAAGAAGGGTTAATGCCGTTTTCGAGATTTTTCGCATGCCATAGTGGGTTCGAACCTGCTGGCATTTCTTCACCCACATCGTTCTTATCGTGCCATAAGTTATCTATGCCAAGTGCACCATTACCGCATTGGTTTTTCTCACCAACCCCAGTCCCTTTCGCACATTTTGATTGATCTGGCAGCGCTGCTTGGCCCCATAAACCATTAGTACCACCCGATACATCTTTAAAGCCACGGGTGTAATATGGAATACCAATATTGATTCGACCCGCAGAAACCGCGCCGCGGAAATAACGCACAGCCCAATCCGTATTTAAGTAACCAATTCCTTCAAACTCAGCGGTGGTATAAACGCCCCATTGCGCTAATTCAGAATCAAGACCGGTATCAAACAAGGCTGCGTTGTGGCCTACATGTGAATTCCATGCACCATGTAAGTCATAAGACATAATGTTAACGTAATCGAGATACTTCACGCTTTGGAATGTTTCCATACCACGTAATAAGTAACCTGAAGATGGCGAAGCAATCGTTAATAAGTAATGCTTACCAGCCTTTTCACCTGCAATATCAAGTTCTTCACGTAGTTTTTGCATCAATACACGATACGAGGCATTAAGACCTGCGCGACGTGCATTAGAGATAGGAAAATCATCAGGGTGGCCTGAGTCATTCATTGACGATGGGTATTCGTAATCAATATCGACACCATCAAAACCGTAGGTTTCAATAAATTCAACGGCGCTTTTCGCAAAAGCATCAATCCCCGCTTGGTTCACTGAGCCATCAGCATTGGTTGTCATCGTGTAGAAACCACCGCTGTTTACGCGAGTACCGTCTTCACCAAAATAACCACCGGTTTCAGCCCAGCCACCTACAGAGATTAAGGTTTTTACATCTGGGTGTTGTTTTTTGAATTTATTGAGTAAGTTAAAGTGACCTGTGTAACTAAAGCTTGGATCCATTTCAGCGCCTGTTACGCCCGGCCAAGTCATGTTTGTCGCGGGGTTGCCAGCGGCATTTGGATCACCAATCGAGACCTTGTTATTGCCATCAACATGCGCAAAGGCATAGTTAATATGGGTGATCTTGTCCCAAGGAATATCATTCACTAAATAGCTTGGCTGACCATTGGCACCATTTCGCCAACTCGTAAAATAACCAATAACTCGGCGAGGATGATCAGCGCCCATTTTCTCGCGGCCATTTGTATCATACACGCTACAGTATGGGGTACTCACACCCGGTGTTTGGTATAAGCCTTGCGGTTTACAATCGCTACCAGGTTCTGTTGCTTCAACAACATTCACAACTTTGCTTTGCGTATCCGTCGCGCCTTCGTTATCGGTCACCGTTAAGGTAAATGAAAATTGCCCAAGTGCAGGTGCTTGCCACGTATAACTTGAAGAAGCTGCACTTGCTTGATGAACTTCAGTGCTGTTTTCAGTTAGCGATAACGCAGTTACTTGGCCATCGCTATCAGTGCCAGAAAGCGCAAATACCACACTGTCACCCACCGTTACTTGTGAGGGCAGTGAGCTAAATTCAATGCTTGCCACCGGCGCTTGGTTAACCGGCTCAACGTCATCAGACACACTCACTGAATGTGCAACCGCTGTTGAGGTTAGCCCTAAATCATCCGTTGCGACCGCGCTTATCACATGGCTGCCTTGGGTTGCTTGCCAGCTCGCTGAATAAGGTGCGCTTGTCACTACACTCAGCGATGTACCATCAACAAAAAACTCAACACTTGCCACGCTGCCATCAGGGTCAGCGGCGACAGCGCTAATGACAACGCTGTCACTAGTAGTAAATAAAGAACCCTCTGCGGGTGTTAAGCTGCTAATTTGAGGTGCTTGATTCTCATTGACAACGCTGTCACAAACACCCAATAAACGCCACTCTTGATCGACACCAGAAGTCTCCACAGGGTTGGTTTGCGTCCACCACTTCGCTTCATAAGCGCTACCTTGTGCCTGAACCTGATCACCACCAACATGAGTTTGCCCTTGTTGCCACACTTCTAAGTTGCTGCAATCAATCGCAGCCTGTGCTGTAAAGCCGTATAAACCTAGTGACAGCGCACTCAGTTTAAAGGCATTTTTTATTAATTTATGCGAGCTCATTCGCTCCCTCCGCCCAAAGTTTTAATAACATTTATTTTACAAATCCAACTTTAAAGTAACACAAAGCGCTATTACGTCAAGCTTGTATTTACCTATAAAGGGTAAAATAAACACACTTTTTGATGTTTGTTTCACTCAAAAACACTAAAAAAGAATTAATTATTTTTATCAAAAAGCAAAAACGAGAGTGATTCTACCGAGTAAAAATGAACATAAAATTAACAATATTTTAACCACGCAAAGCGCGGCGCTTCTGGTCTGTATAAAAAACAAGCAGCAATTGTATGAGGGTAGACGATAATAATTATCGTATCGATTATGGGTATATAACGAATAAATTAGTTTTCAGGTAAAAATTTCTATAAAAATTGAGTGAAAATTATTCTTAACACGAATTTTAGTCATAAAAAAAGCAAACACTCAGTGTTTGCTCTTCACAAAAATCCTATTTGATCACAACTTAATTAAGCAGCGATTAAATAGGACTCTCGTCCTGCATGTTTTGCCTTACGTTGATATGCACCTTTACCTTTTTTAGGCTTCTCTACTTTTGCTGTGAACAGCTTAGATGTCACCATTGCGGCGTACACATTATCGTTAATTACACCGCGACCAGTATCAACTTGGCCTTGTGTACGTTGTTTCTTTTTGCTCATTTTTTGCTCCTATTAAATGTGTTGCGAGTATATACCTAGCCTAGCGCTACGCAAGTATTTTTAAGGAAAAAACGATGATTTTTTACCCCTTATTTTGTCTTACTCGTTTTGACTAAACACCATGCCTTGTTGTCATTTTACTGACTAAATTCGTATTTTGATTGCATTCACTACCTAACTGCTGGCAAAACTAGCGAAAACAACCATAGTTAATTAAAAACAAACAGGATTACGATGACTGACTTTCTCTTAATCGCCTATATATTCCTCATTGCAGGCATTATCGCCGTGCCTATTGCCAGCAAATTTGGACTTGGCTCTGTGCTTGGCTACTTACTCGCAGGTATTGTTATTGGGCCGACACTGACATTTTTAAATGTTGATGTGATTGCCATCCAGCATTTTGCTGAGTTTGGTGTGGTAATGATGCTGTTTATTGTTGGCTTAGAACTTGAACCCAAAGCGCTTTGGTCAATGCGAAAACAGCTTATTGGCCTTGGTGGCGGACAGGTGATTTTATCAGCTGCCGCGTTTACTGGGATTGGTTTAGCATTTGGTCATGCTTGGCAATCCGCACTCACAATAGGCTTAATTTTATCGCTTTCATCGACTGCGATTGTACTGCAAACGCTTTCAGAGCGCGGGCTATTAAAATCAGATGGCGGCCAAGCCTCATTTAGCGTATTACTCACCCAAGATATAGCCGTTATTCCTATGCTTGCGTTTATTCCCTTGCTTGCTTTACCTGAATTAGCACCCGCCATTGCAGATACAGCCCATGCAAGCGAAGACGGTCATGGTGGTTTGAGTTTGGTAGCAAACCTTGAGAGCTGGCAAGCAGCGCTGGTTACTTTAGGTATGATTGCGCTCGTCGTTTTTGGCGGTAACTACTTAACCGCCCCCATTTTTAGATTTGTCGCACAAGCACGGCTTCGTGAGCTCTTCACCGCAACTGCTTTATTCTTCGTGATTGGCATCGCTCTAATGATGTCATTAGTTGGCTTATCACCCGCGCTTGGCACCTTTTTAGCGGGTGTTGTGCTTGCAAATTCACCATACAAACATGAGCTCGAAAGTAATATCGATCCCTTCAAAGGACTATTACTAGGATTATTCTTTATCACCGTTGGCGCGAGTATCAACTTTCAATTACTCGCAGATAACCTTGCTACCATCGTGCTATTAACCGGCGCACTGATTGTAACTAAAACAGTTGTGTTATTAATTTTAGGTCGTATTTTTGGCCTTAGAGGCGCCTCACTCTGGTTGCTAGCACTGGGGCTGGCACAAGCTGGTGAGTTTGGTTTTGTACTACTTGCTTACAGTGTGTCTAATAATGTTTTAGCCGCTGCCGTTGCCGACCAACTATTACTGGTTGTGACCTTATCAATGCTGCTTTCGCCGGGGCTATTTATTCTCTATCAACGTGTGATAGCACCACGCTTTATTTGTGAGCAAGCCAAACGAGATGAAGAAGAGTTCCCTGATGATAGCCATGTGATCATCGCAGGCTCAGGCAGAATGGGTGGACTGGTTGACCGAATTTTACAAGCTGGCGGCTATAAAACCACCGTGATTGATTACAACTACAAGCAACTAGAAGCCCTTGAGCGTGTTGGTATTCGTAACTTTTTTGGTGATGCCACTCGACCAGATCTACTCAGTGCTGCAGGCATTGAAGATGCAAAATTGCTGGTTGTTGCGCTTGATGATGCCGAACAAATCACTAAATTAGTTCGTTATGCGATGCAAAATTACCCGCATTTACATGTGGTTGCCCGCGCTGTAGACCGCCATCATGTATACGATTTATGGGCTTACGGATGTCGAGATATTATTCGCGAAACTTACGACAGCACCATGCGTATGGGCCGTTCAGCCTTTGAAGCACTAGGTATTGAGCGAGAAAAAGCCCAAGAGATGGTCGATATTTTCAGTGAGTTTGATAAAGAAATGCTACGAGAAGCTGCCGATGTCTACGAAATCGGCGTGCCATTCGAAGAAAACCATGCCTATATCGAACGTATCACCAAATTATTCGATGAAAAAGAACCCGAAATAAAACAACAAATGCGCGAGATATGCGAGCGGGTTAAAAGGGACTAGGGGCGAGATCCGAGGTTCGAGGTTCGAGGTTCGAGGTTCGAGGTTCGAGGTTCGAGGTTCGAGGTTCGAGAATAAACGCGATATAAAATCGCTGCAACAAATTTGATGCGTTCGTAGGAATGGCTTCAGCCATGAACTCTCAAACACCACACAAATATAAGACTACTCGACGTAGGCGTGAAACTTGTTTCGCGCGCCATGCAAACATAACGCCTACGTAGCTAGGTTCGAGAGAAACGCGATATAAAATCGCTGCTACAAATTTGATGTCGTTTGTAGGAATGGCTTTAGCCATGAACTCTCAAACACCACACCTATGTAAAACGATTAGACGTAGGCGTGAAATTTATTTCGCGCGCCATGCAAGCATAACGCCTACGTAGCTAGCTGCAAGGTGTGAGAGAAACGCGATATAAAATCGCTCTACAGACTCGTTTCTCGTAACTTACCGAAATATAAAGGTATCAAATAATGTAATAAGGAGTTTTACAGTATGGAAACGCTCAATAAAAAGGAGAAGCTATTAACCATTTTGTTCGGATTGGCAGCAATTTTTAATTTAACTCTCGGTATATATTTTCTTAAATCACAAAGTCTAGACTGGATAGAATTCATTAGTTGCTTAGCAATTTCACTTTTGCTTTTAACATGTAGTTTGAATCCAAAGTTATTCTTTAAGCCGCTAAAAAACATATTTTCAACACGCTTCACTTTAGAGCCAATAATTAATTCAACTATCTATTTCACAATTATAGTTGCAGGTTGGATTTTGTTATTTGGAAGCATTCTACTAGACAGATTTTGGAGTGTTTAAATGAAGGTGGATATCCTAATACAAGATGCGAGGTGCGAGATACGAGATACGAGATACGAGATACGAGAGTAAACGCGATATAAATTTGATGCGTTTGTAGGAATGGCTTCAGCCATGAGCTCTCAAATACCACATAAATGTAAAACGATTAGACGTAGGCGTGAAACTTGTTTCGCGCGCCATGCAAGCATAACGCCTACATGGCTAGGTTCGAGAGAAACGCGATATAAAATCGCTGCTACAGACTCGTGTCTCGTATCTCGAAACTCGCTAACTTTCCCCTTTACTCTCGCTAACTTTCCCCTTGCAACTTTCTAATTAAAGACAGCTGTCATTAATTAGAGCGACAAATGTCGGATACTACAATTAAGCAAAAAAATAGCGCCGTTAGGCGCTATTTAAGTTTCATATCAACTTAGGAATTAAAAACTAAAACTTAGTTTTGCGTAGTAGGTCATACCATCAAAACCATAAGGTAGCGCACGAACAGGGTATTTGAATGCTTTATTCGTAATAAAATCAAGCGCTTCATCTTCGCCTAGCTCGTCTGGCGTTACATCAAAGATATTATCAATACCCGCCGATAGCATGAGTTCGTCAGTTAGCTGATAGCCCACGTTAACATCCACTAATACTGCTGACTCTACCGTGCTTGTGTCTTTAAACTCACCGGTAGGTGATAACTCATCAGGCAAACCAATGTGGTCATTACCAAAGTACTTAACGTCTGTTTCACCATAGTAGTTAAAGCGTAGCATGCTGTTGAAATCGCCACGATCGTATTCAAACGTTAGTGTTGCACGCTCACCTGGTTGACCGTCTGTTAAGAAACTACGCTGTAAATCATCAAGGGCGATAGACTCAGGAATCCCCTCAGGTGCATTTACATCATCAATTTCAGTTTCGTTAATGTTACCCGCAAAGGTTGCTGAGAAATTACCGTCGTACAAATCAGTACGGTACGAAGCAATAATATCAACCCCTTTGGTGGTTGAATCAACTGAGTTTGAGAAGTAGTTAGCTTGCTGTGCCCCTGTTGCATTAAGCGCGGCCACGGCCTCGGCACTAAACGAAACATCGTCCGCCGACATTAAGCTGCCAAGGGTAATTCTGTCTTTAATAGCAACATGGTAAAAATCAACGGTTAGCGATAAATCGCTGGTTACGTTGTAAACAAAGCCTGCACTTAAGTTTTCCGAGCTTTCAAGGCCAAGGCTATCAACGCCAAGTGCTGACGGAAAATCAGAGCCCGCTGTTGCTGTGAATGATTGCAATAACACGCCACCAGCACCTAAGTTGGTGGTGTAAGCTGTATAGGCACTTTGTTGCAAAGATGGTGCTCTAAAGCCAGAAGAAATTGCACCACGCACGGCAAAGTCATCGGTAACTTCATAGCGTGTTGCTAGCTTACCAATGATGTCATCACCTGCATCAGAAAAGTCTTCATAACGAAGTGCTGTGCTTACTTGCCATGCGTCCGTGATCAGCGTTTCGGCATTTACATAAAATGCATAGCTATGGCGACTCTCTTTGTTTGACGCTTCAGGGCGTAAACCGTTATAAGCTTGGAAACCACACTCAGCGAATACGCTGCTGTCGTTTACCGCAGGGTATGAGCTATCTGAATTAGCTAAACCACACGCATAAGAGGCTTCTTCGCCCGGCACGATTTCATAATTTTCTTTACGGTATTCAGCCCCCACAGATACGTATAATGGTTCGCTGCGACCAATATCAATAATACCATTAAGGTCTGCATTAACAGTTGTTTGATCAAATCTAAAGCCACCTGAGTATCCCCCTGTAGGGCCTGCATTAGCAGCAATATCAGCATCGCTTGCATCTGGGTTGTTCGCTACATATTCAGCAGCATAAGACGCATTTAGGGTGTTTTTTGACGTAAAGTCATAGCTGTTTTCACCATATACGGCAGATACGTCATAGCTCCAATCTGGAGTTAACTCTCCGCGCAAACCAAGTAAAAACGAAATATCTTCGGCTTCGTTATCGATACGAGGTAAAAAGCCATCGCCATACACTTGCACCACGTTCTTCGCTGCTTGGTCAAAGTTACGGTAAAAACCATTACCTAGCGCAGTACGGTTTGAGTATCCGCCAAATGAGTAAAGTTCGGTCTCACCAAATGGTAACGCCATGTTATAGAACACAGAGGTAAATTCGCTATCAGCATTACCCTGTCCCCAACGAACTTCGTCAGAGAGCGTACCAGCGGGTACATCAACTGAGCCACCAGTATCACGTTGTGCGCGGTTGGTGCCATCAGCATCACGGTATTCTAAAGAAAAGTTAATGAAGCCGCCTTCATCACCTAAATCAAAGCCACGGTTTAAACCCATTGAAATAGTGTCACCATCGCCTTCACCTGTGCTACCTGCTTGCACATAGCCCGTTGTAACACCGGTTGAATCGTTTAACGATAAGTTGATAACACCGGCTATCGCATCAGAACCATATTGCGCAGCAGCACCATCACGAAGTACTTCAACGCCTTTTAAAGCGGTAAGCGGAATCGCGTTCATATCGGTACCTGCAGCACCAGCACCAACAGTACCATTTAAGCCAAAAATAGATTGGTTATGACGGCGTTTACCATTAATAAGCACTAATGTTTGGTCTGGCTGTAAACCACGAAGAGTCGCAGGTCTAAATAAGTCAGAGCCATCTGACACTTGCGTACGAGAAAAGTTAAATGAAGGAGCCGTCGCTTGCAGACTTTGGCCCAGTTCAGTGAAACCACCTTTGTTTAAGTCGTCAGCATCAATCAAATCAACCGGCGATGTTGATTCGGTAGCCGTACGATTGGCAACTCGTGAGCCTAATACTGAGATTTGTTCGATGTTTTTATCTGCTTTCGCAGCAGATGCTTGCTCTGCTGCCTGCACTGAAGTCGCAGAAACAGCCACACTAACCGCAACGGCCAGCATACTTAAAGAATGTGTTGTCATGTGTATCCTGTTGATATTCAGGCTTTCCTTAAAACAAAAAGACGCCCCTTTTGGAGAAATTAAGAAAAGCACTAAGCACGTGTTGTTGATTTTAGAAATCACGATTTTGAAAGCTAACTCAAGCCTGCGAGTTAACTCTTGCAAAACATCCTATCAACAAATACACAAAATGAAAGAAAAATCAGGTACGACTTAGGTATAAATTTTTCCATTTATAGTATTAATGGAATTTTTACGGTTGGAATTATTCGTTTTTCAATAGAAATAAGAAAAATAATGCAACTATCAGCTTATCTCTACTGAGAAGGGAAATGTTTACTGATCTTGCTCAAGCATCGCCAGCTTTTCATCTTCAAGCATTAACGCCATAGTGGCAATCTCAGATAAGCTCTCGTCTAGCGCATTAAAGAAGGTGACAAACCCTTCGCCTAGTTTTTCTGGTTCAGGATGATTTGCCAGCGCCTGATCCCACATTGCAAACGTGGTTAGTAAATCGAGTGTTGCTTCAAAATTATCAATAAACAACTGACCATCTTCGCTTTCGTTTTCTTGCTGATCATCAGCCTTGAGTAAAAATTGTAAATCGCTGTGCCAAATATCTTGGTTCACGATATACGCCGCAATGTAACCGCTACAAAAGTCTTGCAATGCTTGACTTGGCTCATTGCTGTTCACTTCATTTGGGTATAATTCGGCTAAGATTTTCTTTTGTTCAACTTGTGCTTCGGTTACGTTATCGAGCAGTTCAATCATTGCATTGCGCGGCTCTGATTCAGTCATTAAGGTGTTGAATACCGCTTCATCATTATCGGCTATATAATTTGCTAACTCTGACTCACCAAAAAACTCTGAGCAGGCTAACAAACCAGACATATAGCCAATCACTTGATCTAAACTAACTTGATTAGTTTCGCTTTGACTAGCGAGGTAATTTTTAAATACATCCGAACTTTGTTGGTTAAGCATATTGAGCCTTTACATGTTGTTTTGGTAAGGGTGTATTTCCTACACTAGCGAATTCACAAATTTTTGCAACAACTGAAATGCTGTCAGCTAGTTACAGTTTTTCTGACCTGACTTTGTACCGGGAACACGCAGCTAATTCGTGTGCCCATTCCTTCTGTACTTTGAATATCAATCCGACCTTGGTGCTCATGCACTATGGCATACACCATGGTCATGCCCATACCGGTGCCTTCTCCCACGGGTTTAGTGGTGTAAAAGGGATCGTATATTTTTGCAATGGTTTCTTCTGACATACCGGCGCCATTGTCTTCAACATCGATATAAATATGCTGTTCAAGCTCATACACAGCAACGGATATTTCAGCTTTTGCGCTTAAATTATCACAAGCTTGTTTGGCATTAATTAAGATATTAACGATTACTTGGCTTATGGCGGGTAAGTTACACCAACTTTGTGATATCGGGCTGTATTGGGTATGTAAATGGCAATTACGAAGTTGATTGGCAAGTAGTTTAACGGCGCTTTTTACTGCCTCGGTCATATCGGCAAATTGCTTGTCGTGACTTTTAGGCCGCGAAAAATCCAGTAAATTAGCCACAATTTTGCTTATCCTTTGCAGCCCTTGCGACGTGTCGCTTATTAATTCAGGTAAATCATCAGCCACAAAGCGAAACGAGTGCACTTTATTAAGCTCTGTTAGCTGCCTACAAAACGCAGCCTTATCGGTATCACTACAGGCAAATTCATCACATACAGCAAGTAATTCGCTAAAGTAATTACAGTAGGTTTTTAAACAATCCACATTACTGATGCTATAAGCAAGCGGGTTATTTATTTCATGGGCAACCCCAGCGCAAAGTGTGCCTAACGTGGCCATTTTTTCGGCTTGAATGAACATAGCTTGATGATGCTCTAAGTCAGCAATTTTTTGTTCAAGCTCACTGTTTAATGCCACTAGAATACGGCTTTTATCAGCGAGCAATTGTTCAGCTTCTTCTCTGGCCGCTTTTTCTAACAAATAGGCTTGCTTAAAGTCATCCATTTTCGTCTCAAACATTGTTTGTCTCTTTTAAAACCTAGCACAAGGCTTGATTTAAGGCTATGTTATTGATTAACGATGATTCACTCTAAAACGGTATGGCAGAACAAGTTAGCAAACAACATATTCAGGTTTTATGCATCGATGATGACGAAATCGTGCTGCGCACATTGTTACGCTTATTAGCAGCGAACAACATCACGGCAAAAGCCTGCTCAGATCCACTCGAAGGGCTAAAAGTTTTGGCCACTTTTAGCTTCGATGTGATCATTTGCGACATGCGAATGCCAAACATGGATGGCGCCGACTTCTTTGCGCAAGCACTTAATATTGACCCAGAACCACACCGAATTTTGCTAACCGGTTACTCAGATATCGACAACACCATTGCAGCGGTCAATAAAGGTAAAATTCATGCCTATATTCAAAAGCCTTGGCAGAACGAGTTGCTGCTGCGCAACATTAGTGATGGCATAGAAAAAACCTCATTAAAGCGCCAAAACAAGCAGTTAGAGCAAAAAATAAAAGCGCAAAACAGCCAGTTAAAAGAGCTAAACAACAACCTTGAGCAAATGGTAGAAAAGCGCACTCTACAAATTCGAAAAGTGCTCAAACAACTTGAAGAAGTCAACGAGCGTGAAAAACACGAACACCGTGCCACGTTCGAAATTTTATATAACTTTATTAATGCCAACCCTTACCTGGATGGTATGCAAGCGCAAAACATCGCCGCAACCAGCAAGCAGATTGCAGAACAACTTGGCTTAGACAAACAACATATCGATATGGCTGAAATGGCAGGTTACCTTGCACAAATTGGCTTGCTCGCCATGGAGCCTGAGCTGTATAAAAAACCAACCAGGGAACTCACAGAAAATCAAAAAAAGATTTTTTACACCCACCCAAGTACCGCTCAGCTGATGCTCATGCCAGCGACCCATTTACATGATGTCTCTGAAGCTATTTATTACCAGTTTGAACACTACAATGGCTCAGGCACGCCGAAGGGCTTAAAGGGCAAAGAAATACCAATTACGGCGATGATTTTAGCGGTAGCCCGCGATTTCTGGCAGGCAATTGCGCACATCACAGTGCAAGATAACAGCCGTTACGAAAGCGCACTTGATCAGTTACGGCTATACAGCGGCACTCACTATCACCCAAAAATTTTAGAAGTATTAGATAGCATTAAAATAAGCTGTGCCAGCGATCAAAAAGTCGGCACCATGAAAATTATCTCGGCTCAAGATCTTAAAAACGGCATGGTACTTGGGCACGCACTAAGAAGCTACGACGGTATTTTGCTATTACCAAAAGGCCATGTGTTTGGCGCAAAATCAATTGCAAAACTGCAGCAACTTGAAGCAAGAAAACCGAATCCTTTCAGGATCATGATCAAAAATTAGCGAATAAAGTGATCACATAATCAGCTTACTTCGTTACAATGTGATTTATATTACGATTACTTCATATAGGAGCACTCAGTGTCGCGATTTTCCGCCATTACCGATAAGCCTCATGACGGCCGATTCAACAAAAAAACGGGCATTTTACTGACTAACTTAGGGAGCCCAGACGCCCCTACTACCGCGGCACTTAGAACTTATTTACGCGAGTTTTTATCAGACCCTCGAATTGTCGAGATCCCACGTTTTATTTGGATGATCATCCTTTATTGCTTTGTACTTACGTTACGCCCAAAACGCTCAGCAGCACTTTATAAAAGCATCTGGACTGAAAACGGCTCTCCACTTACGCATATTACCCGAGAGCAAAGCAAAAAATTGGCAGCCCTTCTAAAAGACAAAGGACACCATGACACTGAAGTGGTTATGGCCATGCGCTACGGTAATCCTTCGATTGAAGCAGGCCTTGAAGAGCTGCGCGAAAAAGGCATCACTCGCGTGATTGTGCTGCCAATGTACCCGCAATATTCAAGCACCACGATTGGTTCAACGTTCGATGCGGTATCGAATGTTCTTCGTAAGTGGCGCTGGGTGCCAGAGCTGCACTTTATTAATGGCTATCACGACAACCCGACATACATTGATGCCCTAGCTGCTAGCATTAGCGAAGATCTAAATGCCCATGGCATGCCGCAAAAGTTGGTGTTTTCGTACCATGGTACACCCAAATTGTTTTTAGATAACGGCGATCCATACTATTGTTTTTGTATGCAAACCACCCGTTTAGTGGCAGAGAAACTTGGCTTTGAGAAAGACTTTGCTGTAACAACCTTCCAAAGCCGTTTTGGTAAAGCTGAATGGTTGAAGCCATACACAGATGCGACCCTTGAAAGCTACCCTGCTGAAGGAATTAAAGACGTTGCAATTCTAAGCCCTGCATTTAGTGCCGACTGTTTAGAAACGTTAGAAGAACTCGAAGGCGAAAACCGCGAAAACTTTGAACATGCTGGCGGTGAAAAGTACCGTTACATTCCTGCATTGAATACCCGCGATGACCATATCAATGCGATGTTTGAAGTGATAAAACCATTACTTAAATAACGAAAGGCCCTAGTTAGGGCCTTTTTTAATATTGAAGCGTGTCATTAATCCTTACGTGTCATAACCAAAGTCACCGTGCCAGCAACAATCCCCCAAAACGCAGAACCGACCGAGAATAAGGTTAGGTTAGAGGCTGTGACCAAAAAGGTCACGATCGCAGCTTCGGTATAATACGCCTCAGTTAATGCTTGTTGTAAGCTACTCGCAATGGTGGCGAAGAGTGCAATGCCTGCCAACGCCAAAATCAATGCCTGTGGCAAACTTGCAACCAAGCCAACTAGCGTTGCCGCGAGGAGTGCCATAATAATGTAAAACACGCCACCAGCAATGCTTGCCCAATAACGTTTGTTTGGATCTTTATCAGCCTCAGGGCTCATACAAATGGCAGCGGTGATAGCCGCTAGGTTAATGGCATAGCCACCAAAAGGCGCAATAAACACATTTAGTAGCCCGGTTACATTTAGCGCTGCAGACACCGGAGCTTTGTAGTGATGCGCTTTTAAAACAGCAATACCCGGTAAGTTTTGCGACGTCATGGTCACAATAAACAGCGGCAAACCAACACTTATCATGGCGTTTAAGTCAAACTCAGGCGCAATGTAAGCAAACTCGCTCATTTTCCACTGCCAGCTAGAGGTATCAATCTGCCCAGTCACACCAGCCATTAAAAAGCCCGCAACAACCACTGCAAGCATAGCAAAGCGAGGAAAATAGCGCTTTCCACATAAATAAACAGCCACCATTAAACCAATGACTAAAGGTAGCTCATTCATAAAGTTGAACACATCAATACCAAAATTCACCAGCACGCCTGCAAGCATGGCACAAGCCAATTGGCTTGGGATCTTGTTCATCATTTTTTCGAACACGCCGGTAATACCAGACAAAAACACCAGCGCCGCAGAGAACATAAAGGCGCCAACAGCTTGGTTTAAGCTATACCCTTGGGCACTTGAAATAAGCAGTGCCGCTCCAGTTGTTGACCACGCGATAAGAATGGGAACTTTGTAATAATAAGACAACGCAATTGAGCTAACGCCCATCGCAAGACCAAGCATTAACACCCAGCTGGCAACTAAATCAGGTGTGCCACCTAACACCATAACAACCTGATAAATAAGCGCGATTGAACTAGTAAAGCCAATAATAACGGCCACTAACCCCGCAGTTGCTCGACTGATGAGCTGACTCATGTACACACACTCCTTGGCAATTAAAAATCTACCATATCCTATGACTTGCCAGATGGCACTGTACACTTTTGTAGTATTTTAAGATTTATTTACAATACAGATGACACAAAAAAGGCGTGTTATAAACACGCCTTTGTAAAGTTTAAACAGCCTCTAAACAAGGCTCCTCGGCCACTTCTGACTTATCAAAAATGCCTAAACGAATGCGAATGAAGTGTAAAATTTCTTTAGCGACATCAATACCCAACGCATCTTCTAAGCCTTCAAAGCCTGGGCTTGAGTTTGCTTCACAAATTTTAAAGTGCTGCTCATCAAACAATAAATCAATGCCAGCCACATCAAGGTTAAGTACGTTTGCAGTTTGGGTTGCAAGCCATTCGATTTCTGGCGTGATAGGAAATGACTTACCTGTGCCACCTGCACTGACGTTGGCTTTAAAGTTTTTACCCTGTGAGTTACGCTCCATACATGCAACAGCACGGCCACCGATAGTAAGTACTCGCAAATCACGTCCATGACTCGACTTAACAAACTGCTGTAAAATGATGTTTGCTTGTGGGTTTGCCGCCTCTATCAGCTGCATTAAGTCATCAAACTCTTCTTTTGATTTTGATAAGAACACGCCACTGCCCTGCGAGCCCGATAACGTTTTAATAACCACAGGAAAGCCAATCTGCTTTTCAACCAAATCAATATTCACCGGAAACTTAACCAACATGGTATTCGGCGTTGGTAAATTACATTCAGCTAGAATTTGCTGTGCAAACAGTTTGTCTTTCACTGTTTCGATTGATTGCGAGCTATTAACACAGTAAACGCCTAAACGCTCAAGGTGGCGAATAATCGCCAGCGCAAAATAGGTTGTACTTGCACCCATGCGAGGAATAACAAAGTCTGGTAGCTCAACAGATTGGCCATCAATTAAAATACTTTTACCGTCTTCACGGGTAATAGTGAGATCAAATTGATCAGGCGAATAAACTTGTAAATCTATGCCCTCTTCTTTGGCTGCAGCAAGTAAGCGCTCAACTTCATAGGTTTCTTGCTTTAACAAGCCTTGGCTATCTTTATAAATGATCCACCCGCGCATAGTCGGTACCTCTAATCTTGGAGTTTCGGTGACAAAAAAACGCGGATTATGCTCAGCATTCAGAGCTGAGTAAAACAAATTAATTTTATCGTGACGATGACAAAAACCACTGCTTAGAGATTAACTATTGACCGAGTTGTTAACTTGAGGTAAAAACTAACAATGAGTTAACATAAAACCCCGTAAGAGAAACATGTGAACAGGACGCTTGCATTAATCTTCATTCTGCCACTTACAGCATTTGCACTGAATGAATGGCACATTCAAAGTGATGGTTTTAAAACAAAACCCAGCACACAGCAGTTTGTTGCCTCTTACAAAGCAGAAGCCGACCAAATAGCCCCACAACCCATTGTGAACTTAACTGCGCCGCTTAATCAGTTATCTAACCGCGCCCACGATTATCTATATAAACAAGGTCGATTGCCTGACCAATTAGCAAACACCGCATTCAGCGAATTTGATTTAGACACCCTAAAAACCCTACAACCCGGCGATCACTTTATTTTAGTGATCGATGAATACCTCAGTTACACCGTCGAAATTAGTAACATTATCGAAGCCAGCAATGGCGATAGAAGTGTATTTGGCAAGGTCAATGATCAAACTAAAACAGGCCATCAGGCCGTGATGACCCTCACAGAAAACACCCTACAAGGCCAATTTGACGCCGGTAATCAAAGCTACAAGTTTCAAAGCCATGGTGAGTACGGGTGGGTAACGAAGTTGTAGGTGAGGAGGTACGAGTTGCTAGCTACGAGTTGCTAGTTTCAAGGGGAAAGGGGAAAGTTAGCGAGTTTCGAGATACGAGGAACGAGATACGAGATACGAGGAACGAGATACGAGATACGAGGAACGAGTTTCGAGTCTGTAGCAGCGATTTTACATCGCGTCCTAGCGCCTAGAACCTAATGTGTTAATTCGTAGGCGTGAAACTTGTTTCGCGCGTCTGAAAGCTGAAGGCTGACCGCTCTGATTTATATTTGATTCGGCACTAAAGTACCTCCTACAATTGAAATCAAACTCGTAGTCCTAGCGCCTGAATCCTAGCACCCATTGTTTCCCCTGTAGGACTGGCTTTAGCCGGGAATGGTTTGAGTAAGTGACGAGGAACGAGTTCGAGTCTATAGCAGCGATTTTACATCGCGTCCTAGCGCCTAGAACCTAGTGCCTAGCGCCTTTCCCCTTTCCCCTAGCAACTTTCCC
>NZ_PNCP01000060.1:0-25311 GCF_005886115.1 Pseudoalteromonas sp. S4492 | reverse complement strand
AAGGGTGTTACCGCCATTGGCTACACAGTCATAACGCTTTTGCCATCCGTGTTTTTTCTTCCAAAGAGCTTGCTGCTCATTAGATAATTTTTGCAGTTCGCCAGTTTGAATCCATGAGAAAGAGGGCGCTTGGTTGGTTTTACAAAAGCCACCTTCTTCAAGATTTTGGAAGTAATTTAAAACGGATTTTTCGCCGTCATAGTCATCATAGGCAATGTCCAAACGGGTGATTTTTACGTTAGGCATTTTCTTAAGCATGGCGTGAAGTTTTGGAATATCGAGACCCGCACAACCTGCGCCAGAGAATGAAATCATCACACCGCCATTGTTCGCACCCCAAGCAACAACGCCCGAATTTACATCATGACGGTAAAGTGTTGCTGACTTTTCATAGGTGAACATGCCGCCTGAGTTATGGCGATAAGACCAGCTTAAATCATCCGATGTTAAGCGGTCGGCAGCCGTAGCAACTTCAGTATTTAGAAGGTGCATAAACTTAGTAATATCACCTTCAATCAATGAGTTAAGTGTTTTATAACGTTTGGTCTTGCGTACAACATTCTTGAAAAAGTGCGCCCGTTCTTCACTTGGAATAGCATCAACTGAGCCATAACTACGGTAACGAGGGTTGTTCTCAAACAGCTGGTCATAGTAATAATCAGAGTCATAAACAACCGATTCGTTAACTTCTACGTCTAAATCATCAGTGGCTTGTTGGTCAAATAATTCAGCACAAAGCATTGCGTTATAGGCTTCTTTGTAGGAGGCAAAGTCACCTTTTCCGAACGCAATTTTGGCGTCAAAGCGAAGACGGGCAATTTCGTCAGGGCAAAAAACAACGGTTAAGTAGTCGATTTTGGTTAACTGTTTAGAAGTCTGGTTCATAGTCAAATGCTCCAGAGTCGAACAGTTCTTGCCAGTTTGAATCATCAACATCGATGATTTCGAAAGGTTCTCCACTTGCATAGTCTATGCAAAAAGCCATAGCTTCAGCGCGTGACGAATACATAAGCGGGTGTTCAATTTTATTGAAACCTAACGCGTATTCCTCAATGGCAGCTATGTATTGGAGATAGAATTTCAAACCGGATTCCTTGTTAAAGTCCGATACTATTCAGTATTGGACATTAAATGCATACCTAAACACTCAAAATAGAGTGCCAAAATATCAAAAATAAACACTCTTTAATGAGTGTTGGCTAAAATCTAGCACTCACTGTAGAGTGTTGTCAAAAATTTATTTCTCATATTTGAGTGCTAAAATATAAAAAGAGGAGAAAATACTATGTCTTTTAGCTACGAACTTATTGAAAAGTACAGAGAATTCAAAGGTTACAAACAGGACAAACAGGTTTGTGCCGATATGAATGTTTCTACTGGTAATGTGACTGATATCAAGAAAGGTCGGAGACACTTAACGGCCAATCAGTGTATTTATCTTTGCAATCAAATGGGCATCGACTTTAAGCCTGCTTTGATAGAACTTGCAAAAGAGAAGTCTAAAACCAAAGAAGAAAAAGCAGCTTGGGAAGAAGTTGCAAAAAAGATTAGCGCTGCGTGTGTAGCGGGTTTGCTGTTATTAACAGCGTCTATCACCCAAGTACAAGGGCCGCTAAAGCGGATACGTAACTACCCATAATTTATATTATGTTAAATAACATGTTTATCTTTATAAGCAGGTTCATTAGTCGTTAGATTTTAAGGTTTTTTAGCCCCTTTTTTGCTTAATATGGGTTTTCACGAATCTATAGCTTTTTGTGAAGTTCTCATTTTTACTTTGTAAGTTTCACCAAACTTACTTCATTCCAATAAGTCCACAACGGTGAATTTTTAAAAACCTAGATTTTAAATGCCTTTCTTGTACGGCTTCCCAAAAATATAAAGCCAATTTTTTTCACTACCTGTAACCGTTATGGCTTTAAGCTCATTAACTATGATTGATTTCTACAACAAGCTTCGTTTAACGAAAGCCATGTAGATACCCTACAAGATCAAATTTGATAACTATACGATTTGGTTTAAGTTAACTAGACGCTAAATATCATTGGTAATGACTTGATCAAAATGAGTGTTCAACTTGCTCTAAAGGATATTGTTTTGAAGTATGGAGATAAGAAAACAGCATAAAGAAAGGCCACTATTTAGGTGGCCGACTTTTCATGTCGAAAGCTAAATTAAATGAATCAATTATTGATTTAAAATTAGAAATATCTGCTATCGGTATTAACATTTTACCTTCCGTAGATAGAATGCCTGTTGAGTCGCCAAATTGATGCTTAGTATTAAAGTGATAACAAATTAGAAACCCTCCAACAACCCAATAGAATGCAAAGTTACCTTGATCACTTGTTCTTTCAAATCTGAAATCAAATAATATTTTTCGAAGTGTATCGTCTGAATAAGTTTTAGATTTATCAGTAAGTTTAATTAAATATATCTTTAAAAAATTATCAACTCGAACTTCTGGGTGTTTGATATTCAAAGTATTGTTATAAATACAATCCGCTAAGATGCTATCAAAGCCCCCAAGGCTTATACCTGGATATTTACTAGAAACCGATACACGCCACATGATACTAGAAAAAAATAGGTAAAGTTTTTTATAATCATATTCAAAATGAAGTCTATCATCCGTGATTTTTACTATTTTTTTTCTGTTTTTTAAAATTACAGTTCCGTACCCTTCGTACTTCCTATTAAGTTTATCTTCACATCTAGCACATAGAAGGTACTCTTTCTTATCACCGTTCGTGCATAAAGGCTCGTCATTTCCCTCAATAATTTCAACGAGTTGACTAGCATCCCCTTTCATGAACTTATAATAAGAGCGTGGTATTATATGAGACAGACTTAGGTCTTTCTCTTTATTGCAAAGCTTACAAATCCCTCTAGGCATTTAAAAATTCCTTTAAATAAATATAACTTAGCCGCAAGGCGCGACCAAGATATATACTGGTTTATTTTAAGACACCTGTCAAAGCGCTGACTAACTCATCATCAAGCTTGTTTTCTGACTTGCTTGCTAAGTGCTTAGCGGTAGCCAAACAAACTCGTTTTATTAATGCTTCGGTTAGCAATTTAGCTGCTAAGTATTTCCCTAATGTCGCTATCATAATTTATCCTGTAGTTTTGTAATATCTTCACCGTGTTTTTCAATTACACGCTTTATCCAAGTAATGCCTGTTTTCACTGCCACAACACAGGTGAATACACCACCAATTTGCATAACGACAATGAAAAGTAAGTTTTTTGAGTTTGCATCGAGGGTCATCCCCTACCCTTGCTATCAAAGCAACTAAGTCGATAGAAAGATTATTCCAAATTATGTATCGCGGTTACATGCCGCTTACTGGCCCATGTTCAGAATGTAGAATTTCAAGGGAGGATAATCTATTAATTACCCCTTGGGGAAAAGTAAATTTACATCTTTTCTATAGAAACTATCTCTTTCTAATGCTTAAATAAATATTTACATAAAGAGATTATAAAAAATGAATGAGCAGAAATATCTTAAAGTAACAACTTCAGTTCGCAGAACTGCCACTTCAGGAGAAGTTAAAGATAATGGGCAGCCAGCGACGATTATAGACGATGGCTATCATTCACTCCAAGTGACTTGTTCAAATGATAGTACAAACTTTACTGCTTACTCGGGGCAGGAAATAGAAACACAAAGAGCAACCTTTGTAATAGTTCGTTGCCCTAATTGCAATCTTTGTGAAAAGATTTTAAGAAAGAACATTCCTAATTGAATATATACGTGTAATTCAAATCGTTTTAACTCTTTGAATTACAAGATAAAAATAGTGCTATTTCAGTCTTTTTTGTGATTCAATTAAAAATATAATTGTTGATCCTGTTGAGTGTAAAATATAACTTACAAGTTCTTCAGGCGCTTGTTCTTTAAGTTGATCGTCGCCGTGGGAGTATTTGTTTCTTATATTAGGAATTCCAGAGCTTAGCATTGATTTCAAGCTTGATAATTGTGTTTGCCAATAATTTGGAATTAGTTCGTTTTTCAGGCAAATATCTATCAACTTACTTGCTGTTTCATGTCCTTTTAACTCCCAAAATTGTTGTTTACAAATTACCTTCATTGTACTTTCAAATGCTTTATTGCATTCGATTATTGCTTCGTTGTATTTTTTAGTTCTGAAGTGGTCGTATGCCTTTAAGTAATAATCTTGTATTACTTCATATCCACTTGAATTTAATAATTTAAGTGTAGGCTGGATAACTTCTTTATGTAGCAATTTTGAGTCAATTCTTATTAATTGGTTTTCTTCAAAGGTGAACCCAACGCCATTCTCTTTAAACCTCTCATTTAAAGTTTTTATTTTATCGTCATGACTTATTTGTTTGTAGCTGTCTACTTCCTCTATTTCTTTAGCTATTACAAATGCAAGTTCAATGTATGAGAGTACATATTCAGTATCTCTTTCGTTAACAAGGAAATATCTTAATTCTTCATAACTATTTAAATTAATCTTTTCTTTTAACGCATTTTTATTATTTAAATCGAAAGTTCCGATTTCTTCTCTTAATATATTATAAATATAATCATAGATACTTCTCACGTTTCGATCTAAATTGAATTCTGTTTCATTCCCTAACACATTATCAATTAAAAATTTTACTTGTATTCTCAGTGGCTTTGGTAAAACGTCATACTGAAATACATCGAAAATTTCACCTCTTAGTTCCTTTTGTCTTTTGGCGTAAATTTTATGAACCATTTTTTCTCCCTTACATTTATCTCAAGGACAATATGGAATAAAAAAACTAGATAACCAATTGTAAGCTATCTAGTTTTTGTAACACTCTGATATTCGTTAATATAAATTACAAGCAAAGCCTTAGTAGTACAACCATAAGAAACTAGTGCTAAAACTCTTTCACCTTCCCCAATCAAACGCCCTAGCAACACCTAGCCCAATTTCATGCAGTACGACAAAACCCGCGCCGTATAAGGTGGCCCAAACTGGGATGATGATAAAATCGAGGGTTGAGGTAGATGATGAATCGGCGACTTCTTGATAATTTGTAAGCCAAGGATAAAAGCCAAAGCCGTAAAGAATAACGATTGGGGCTGCAAACAGTATTAAACGCAGTTTTCGCTGTTTAAAAAATGGCATAAATGAGCTGACTAGCATTAATGATAACGGCACGAACACATAGATCACCGAAGTAAAATCATTCAGTGTCATGCCTAAACCAATGGTTACTATCAGCATGAATAAAGCAGTAAAAATGCGGTAAGCGGCTGTAAAATTCATAGTCATTCCTTGTAATGTACCTACAACCACCCTAGCACGCTTATTTATAAATGGCTATTTTATAATACAATTTGCTTATTACAGCCGACACTTTCTACAAAGTATTTATCATGGCTTACGAGTATAAACCCGCCTTTAAAACTCTGTAATGAATGAGCCAAGAGCTGTTTTGATTCAAGGTCGAGATGGTTATCGGGCTCATCAAGTAACAAAAATGCGGTGCTTTCAATATTACTGACGATACACATGGCGAGCTTCATTTTCTCTCCACCACTTAAAAAAGCGGCTTTTTTAAAAACAGTGTCTTTTCTAAAACCAATGCTGGCCAGTAGAGTACGTGTGGTGGTCTCATTAAGGCTTTTACAATAAGTCATCACGTTTTCAAGCAGGGTTAGCTCGTTGTTTATTAATGTAAAATGTTGGTCTAAATAATAGAGTGCTTGATTACAATGTAACTGGCCTGCTTTTACTGGTATGTCGTATGTCAGAGTTTTAAGTAAGGTTGATTTACCAGTGCCATTAGCACCCGCTAAATGAATTTTATCATCACTGAACACCTGAAAATTTAACGGCTTTTGCGTGCCGTGTACTATTACAACCTCCTCCAGGCTAAGTACCTTATGATGCTTAGCTTCATCTGATTGCGCTAAATAAAATTGCTGCGCTTTAGCATGTTCAAGCAGGCTAGAAAGCTCTTGTTTATTACGAGTGAGCATACCCTCTCGCTTAGCGGTATTTTTGATTTGTGATGATAAATTAGCGCTGGCTTTATCTTTTTTAGCATCCATCAACACTTTAGGTTGGCTGCCTGATTTTCTGAGGGCTGCGCCCTGACTTGCACGTTTTTGTGCTTTTTGCTTCTGGAGTTGCTCTGCTACCTTAAGTTTAGTTTGCAGCTTAACAATGTGATTTAATTTGTTTTCTAGCCCAGCAACTTGCTGCTGTTTTTGTGCTTGGTATTCAGAGAAATGCATACCATATTGTGTTAAACCAAGCGTTGTTAGCTCCCATATTTCATGAGCTTGTTCTAATAATTCTTGATCGTGACTGATTAGTAATAATTGGCCTTTAAAGTTGTGTATTTGCTTTATAAGCCAGCTTTTGCCTTTTGCATCTAGGTGGTTTGATGGCTCATCCAGTATTAAAATATCGGGCTTTATGCAGCTAAATAGTGCCCAAAGCTTTAATTGGCTAAGCTGACCGCCACTTAAATGTTTGCTTAATGAGTAAGGGGTTTTGTTGTTTACACCAAGCCTTACAAGTTCTGCATTAAAGCGATCTGCTAAGTCCCAATTACCTTCAAGCAAAGTTAAGTTTTGCTCTGTAACTTGCCCTTGGTTTATAGCATCAAGGGATTTAAACACAGGCTCTAGCCCAATAGCCTCTGCAATTGTTTGGTTATCAGCCTGGTTTACATCGTTCATTTGCTTATAAAAGCCGAGGGTTGAATGGCAAACAACCGTGCCAGAAATAGGCTCTTTTTGCTTAGCAAGTAGTGACGCTAATATAGATTTACCGCAGCCATTTCTGCCGACTAATGCGGTGACTTTTTCCGTGAGTGAAAATGAAAGGTCGTTAAACACAACATCGCCATTGCCATGTTGGTAACATAAATTAAAAGCTTGGAGTTGTGGCATAGTGCCTCCTGTATTACAGGGGCAGTGATACCAATACACAAAATAAACTACTTAATTAAGCGAATTGGTATTAAGCGTTGATCACGCGAGAATTAATATAATAAAAGTGATAGTGAGCAACGCCTACTAACCCTGTTGGTCCAAAAAGATAAAAATGAAATTGGATAACAGGTTTAGTTGTTCATGTTGGCGGTAACTCCTAAAAAGTGAGGCTAGATAATAACCACCCAGTGCTCAAATAGCAACGAGTTATGATAGTCTTGAGCTACACGCTGCTTAAAGGAATGTATTTTGAATATAGTTAAAAGCCCACTTGCCTCACAAAAACCCATTCAAGTTAAGATGCAACTTGAACAAAGCAAACGTGTATTTGTTATTGGCGATTTAGATGCAGATTTAACTAAATTTGAACAGGCGCTCTGCTCTGTTAATTTCAACCCCAGCGAAGATATCTTGTTTTCATTGGGTGATGTAATTGACCGTGGTGAGCACAGCATAGCGTTACTTGAGCGTTTTCAAGAGCTTGGTGTTCATATGTGCCTTGGTAACCACGAGCATATGTTGCTTGAGTCTTTACTTGCAAAGGATAAAGGTTACTACCGTTTATGGGTTGAGAATGGCGGCCGCTGGCATCTAGAAGCAACCAATGAAGAGCTCGCGTTTGCTTGTAAGCAGCTACTTAGATGCCCACTTTCTTACTATGTTGAATACGGCACATTAAAAATTGGTTTATCGCATACCAGCTGTGCTGATTGGGATTGGCAAAATCCTACAGAAGATATACAACAAGCGATTGGCGCTTTACTTTGGGATAGAAGCTTAACCAAAGCGAAAAAGCCTTTAATAAACCCAAGTATCGATTTTTCGGTGCATGGCCATAACACAACCAATCAGCCCTATTGGCTAGGCAATACTTATCATCTTGATACCAATTATCTCAGCGGTAAGCCCACCATTGTTGAGCTTAATACGCTGATCAAGCAGTTTTTATCAATGTAAACTTGCCAGTCGTTCGACGGTTTGCTCTTCAAGATACTTTTTGTAGGTAAGCCTTGCATGCCACAATTGCTCATCAGTCTCTTGAATATAGATAATTGGGCCAGCAATTTTACTCGCTAAACTTGTTAGTTTACTGTACTCACGGGTATCAATTTTGCCATCGCTAAAGTAGCTTTGTGCGGTATTTAAAAACTTATCATCTTTATAAATATCACTATGCCAAATAAGCGAGCGATACATACTGGCGGTTATTTCGGTAGGTTTATCGTTGGAGCGGAAAAGTTTCACTTCGGTGTAAATTGAATTACCAGTAATTACAATCCCTATTAACGACAACGTCGTGAGAGTCATCATCCATTTCATGCTCTATTCCTCACAGTTAGGTACTAAATTAACTATAGGAGAGAAAGATGAATGTATGCTGTTTATTTAATCAATTAGGATTGTCGAAACTATTCTCAAGATACTTAATTATTGTTTTTAGTCCCTAATTTACTGCTTTAGAGCGGAACCTTTAATTTGTGTATTAAGCCAAAAGGCCTAATACACAAGTACTACAGCTAGTGAAGCGCTGCTGTAAATGGAATGTTTTTACAAATTTCTGCTTCTGCGATAAGGATTTCTTCGAGGCGTGCATCAACCTCTTGCTTATCGAAATACTCGTAGGCTAGTTCAACGAATAAGTTTTTATGTTTTTCTTCTGATTTTGCAATCGCGACATAAAACTCTTTTTCTTTACCTGCTGGTAAAGCTTCTGCGACAAGCGAGAAACGCTCGTGTCCGCGAGCTTCAATGACGCCTGCCACTAATAAGCGGTCCATTAAAAATTCATCACGGCCATTTCTAAATACCGCACGAATTTGTTTGATGTAAGGATCTTTTTGGTCATTACCAAGTGATACATCACGTTCCATTAATAGCTTTAAAACTTGCTTAAAGTGGATCATTTCTTCCAGTGCTAGGTCTGTCATGGCTCTAACAAGCTTACGACGGTCTGGGTAATGAGAAAGCATAGACATAGCCATACCAGAGGCTTTTTTCTCTGCTGCAGCATGATCTTGTAAAAAGGTATCGAAGTCAGCTAAGACACCTTCTGTCCATTCAAATGGTGTGTGGTATTTCAATTCAAACATGATAAGGAACAACTTAACTTATAATGGCGGCGATTTTACCGTATTTTACGTGTGATTATAACCAAGAGATTTATCAATTTTACCACTTCGCGTCGATGACACTTTATCTGGATGCTTTATATCATTCCACGCTGTGACCTTACCGCCCATATTGAGCTGTTTAAAGTTAATTGGTTGCTGAGTGTTTAAAAATTGTTGAAGTAATTGCGGACTGTTTGGATCGGCTACATCAAGAGTTAATAGCTGCTCTTCACGGCCTTTAAAGTAATCTTTCACTTGCTGTTGGTGACGCTGATAACACGCTGTTAGATATTCATCAGATTCTATCTCTGCCAAGCTATAATGGCCAAATACATCTAGATAACAGCGTTTTAAATGGCTATTAAAGCCACCATCTGGGCGCATTAAATTAGTATGCATACGTGCTAATAATTGCCTAATCGATGGTAGCCACTTAGGTAAATCGCGCTCAAGGTTGATAAAGCGGCTATTTGCAAAGTGCTTATCAAGTAAGGCGTATTCACTAAATACCGGGGTATCGGCAATAACGTCTGCAGTTGTAATTGCTTGTTGGGTATAGGCTGTGTGGGCGGTTTTATATCCGAGTTGTAAAAAGCTGTTACAGATACTGGTTGTGCCGGTTCGTGGTAAACCGATTATAAAAATTTTAGAGCTCATGGCACCTTATCAAATGATAACCACAGCGATTTGTCGTTGACTGGGGTTAACCTTGGTAAATCATAATTGCGCAATTCTATAACAATTTTGTCGTGTAGGTGGGCGTTTTTAATGATTTCGCCATTGTACTGATAAAAAAGCTCATCAAACTCCCCCGTCTCACGCATGATTTTTAAGCCCTTATTTACTGCTTTTGCTATTTCAGGGTCGTTCTTATTAAAGAAAAAATAAATTGGGCTTTTATATTTAAGCATTAACTGAGGCAGTACAGCCAGCGGCATCTGGTTTTTGAAAACTGCATATTCGTCTTTGATTTCGAGGATAGAACGAGGAAATAAATCGCCGCGACCTCTATCGAGCATGACAAACAGAAACTCTAAATCTAACGAGGTAGAAACAACCAAGCCGTTATCACGCAATATTTTGGTATCAGGCCAATCTTGCCCTTGTAAAAAGTAGATATGTTTTAAATCGTCTAAGGTTTTTAGCTGGCTCAAATGCGCTAGATTTTGCTCATTGATAAACATCATGCGCCAACCAAACAAGCCTTTGAAAAGCGGCACGCGTATTGGTAATAAACGTTCTTCTCGTTCTTTATCTGTCATGGTCCAGGTAACATCAATGGTGCCTTTTTCAATTTCTTTTAAAACACGATTTTGCCCTAACACTTCTGCCGCCGGTGTAAGTGTGAATTTATAACCACTTCTTTTTAATGCCGTTTGAAGTACAAGCAATGGGTAATAGTTTTCCTCGATGAGGCTTGGCATGGTTTTAGGGTAAATAATATTGAGTGTTGCTGGGGGGATTGCTGCTTCTTTTTTGCCATTGATTGTTTTTACTTCAGCTACGCCTGAAACCGAAAATATCAAAAGTAGTAAAGTAAAAACAATCTTCAGCATATTAGAATACCTGTGTAACTAATAACATCACTGCGCTGATTAAAATTGTTAAGAAAGTTAGCATCATCCCTAATACACGTAATTTCATCAGATTATCAGCGAGTGCATAACTATGACAAAAACGGCCAGCAACCAGCATTGCCCCTAAAATATAGCAAAAATGGCTTGGAAGACCTTGGTACTCTAATAAAAATAGCAGAATCAGCGAAAATGGCACATATTCAATAAAATTTGCATGGGTTCGAATAGCCGCTTGTAGGCTAGCATCACCGCCATCGCCAAGTGAGATACGCTTTGCTTTACGCAGTTTAATGACACGAAAGCTAAGTTGAATGTATAAAATCGCCAAAATGGCAGCAAACGTTGAAACAATCACAGTTTTTCCAATTTTTATTTAAAGTTAGACGCTTAGCACTGTTTATTGCTAGGCTGTTAAGTAAGTAGTTAGGTTAGCTTAGTATGATATTTAATGTCTAACAGTTCTTAAGGAAGTGCATGTTTACGCCAAGAAAAATCGCCGATAACTACCGCGAAATGATCAGTAGTATCGGATTTTACCCATCAATGCTCTCTGTGGTGTTTTTAGTATTTGGATTAATTACCACAGCGGTCGAGTATTCATCATTATCAATGGAATTTAAAAAGTTGATTGGTGTGTTATTGGTCGATAGCGAAGAGAATGCCCGAACCATCCTCAGTACCCTTGCAGGCAGTATTATCTCATTAACCGTTTTTAGTTTTTCTATGGTTATGGTGGTGCTTAATAGCGCCAGTGCCAGCCTTTCACCGCGTGTATTACCGGGGCTTATTACCCGTAAGTCGCACCAATTAGTACTGGGCTTTTATCTTGGAAGTATTATCTACACCATATTAATGCTGATAAACATACGTACCATTGGTGATGGCGATATGGGTATCCCATCGCTCGGGATCTTCTTTTCATTGGTGTTTGGGTTAATTTCGCTGGGCTTTTTTGTGTATTTTATTCACTCAATTTCAAAAGCAATTCAGGTCGATAATGTACTCAATGACCTGTTTAAAAATACCAAGGGCGAGCTTAAATGCATAATTGAAATGCAACATGAAAACCCTGTCGAGGATTTTCCTGAGTTTGATGATTGGCATAGTATTAAAAGTAAAACCGAAGGCTACTTTAAAGGAACTCACACCGATAAATTGTGTGCTCTGTGCCAAGAGCACGGCATAAAGATTTATATTTCGGTTAAACAAGGCTTCTTTACGGTTAAAGGTTACCCATTTTTGAAGTGTGATACTGATTTATCGGACAAACCAGAGCTTGTAGAGCAACTACTTAGTTGCTTTATCTTTTACATTGAAGAGTACATTAGAGATCATTACCGCTACGGTATGACGCAAATTTCAGAAATCGCTGTTAAAGCAATGAGCCCGGGTATTAACGATCCTGGTACTGCGGTAAAAGCCATTGATATGTTAAGTATCTTACTGATCTTGCGATTAGATATTTACGATGTGAACTATTCACTTAAACGATGCGAGAACAATCAACCGCACTTGTTTATACACGAAACATCATTCGATGAGCTGCTGCACGATAACTTCACGCCAATTCGTAACTATGCGAAAAATGACGCCTATGTAATGGTGAATGTGTTAGAGGCCTTTAAAAACATATTGTTTAGAGCATCTGATAACGAAAAAGCGACAAACAGTTTGTTTGTTTACTTAGGGGCGATTATTGAAGATATCGATACGCATATTAGTAATGAGTACGACCGTGAGCAAATTACTAATATGCTAAAAGCGATTGCTCGTATTTCAGAGCAACAAGGTGAAAAATTGCTGGCAAAGTTTACCAGCAATCAATAATTTAACTTAGTTTTCGATTAGATATACCGCATAGCTGCTTGCGGTAATCGTAAGCTCACCACCGTTGTATGCATCAGGTACATAGTTATCTGGTGCAGCTTCGGCCATAACCATTTTGCTGGCACGCATATAAGGTTGGCTACCTGTATCGAGTGGGCTGCTTGAAGCCGTATAAAGGCCTTTAAGTTCAACCCCATAATCATCAGCAAACTCTTTAGCAGCAGCACGCGCATCTTTAATGGCTAACTTTTGCGCTTGCTTTTGTAGCTCTTCATAGCGGCTTGATACAAATTGCGTTTGGTTGATTTCATTGATACCCGAATTCACTAGTTGCTGAAGCATTATTGGGTACTTTTTAATATCCGTTAAAGTAACCGAAAGACTACGCGTTACTCTATAACCTACAAAGTCCTGCTTGCCTGTTTCACGGTTGTATTCTGTTTGGCGATGAATTGAGATATTAGAGGCATAAATGCCTTTTTCTTCTACGCCTTGGCTTTTTGCAAGCTTAATTGCTTTCGCCATGGTTGCATCCGCTTTGTTTTTCGCGGCAATTAAATCTTTATCTACTTCAACAATACCTACCGTCAGTTTGACGTTATCAGGAATTGCCTTAACAGTTGCGTTACCTTGAATATAAATATGCGGCGCATCTGGTGTTGCTTCTGCTAACACATTAAAACTTAGCGCGGCGGCCATAGCGGTAAAAACTAACTTACGCATAATACTGTTCCTTAATTAAAAACTCCGTTCATTATCACCTTAAAGGGTTAATTGAATCTGAACAAGACTCTATTATCCAGATATAAAAAAACAGGCTTTTAAAGCCTGTTTTTTTAATTACTCAACACGTTATAGCTTAGATACTACGACGCTTGTAATTACGGTATTCTGGAAGCCAGTAGTTTTTCTCGATTGCTGCCCATAGCGCTTCATCGCTCAGCTCTAGTGCCACACCTTCTTCCATCGCTTTTTTCGCTACTGCAAATGCAATACGTTTACTAAGCGCTTGGATTTCCGTCAGTGCTGGTAATAAGCTGCCCTTACCTGTGTTAGCTCTAGGTGAAGACTCAGCCAGCGTTTCACTTGATACAATCAGCATTGCATCAGTGATGCGTGTTGCTTTAGCAGCGATAACGCCTAAACCAATACCCGGGAAAATGTAGCTGTTGTTACATTGTGGGATTGGGAAAGTTTGACCGTTATACTCAACCGGATCAAATGGGCTACCAGAGGCAACAATCGCTTGACCGTCTGTCCATTCGATAACATCTGAAGGAAGTGCTTCAACTTGCTTAGACGGATTACTTAGCGGGAAGATAATCGGTTGTGGGCAAGATGCATGCATTGCACGAATAACTTGTTCAGTGAATAAACCAGGTTGACCAGATACACCAATTAAGATGTCTGGTTGAGCACAATGCATAACATCTAATAGTGATGCGTACTCTCCGCTGTATGTCCATTCAGCAAGATTGTCTTTAGATTGGCAAAGTGCTTGTTGGAAATCACGTAAGCCTTCCATACCATCAGTAAGTAGACCAAAACGGTCAACCATAAAGATTTGAGAACGCGCTTGCTCATCGCTAATGCCTTCAGCAACCATGGTACTGATAATTTGCTCAGCAATACCACAACCCGCAGAGCCTGCACCAACAAACACCACTTTTTGCTCAGAAAGCTTCGCACCTTTAACGCGACATGCAGCCAATAATGAACCTACAGTAACCGCAGCAGTACCTTGAATGTCATCGTTAAAACTACAGATTTCATCGCGGTAGCGTTTAAGTAATGGCATAGCATTTGGTTGTGCAAAGTCTTCGAACTGAAGTAACACACTTGGCCAACGACGTTTCACCGCTTTAATGAATAGATCTAAGAATTCGTCGTACTCTTCTTGTGAAATACGCTTATGACGCGCACCCATGTACATAGGGTCGTTAAGTAGTTTTTCGTTGTTAGTACCAACATCAATCATCACTGGTAATGTATAAGCAGGGCTAATACCACCACATGCTGTGTAAAGTGATAATTTACCGATTGGAATACCCATACCACCAATACCTTGGTCACCTAAACCAAGAATACGCTCACCGTCTGTTACAACGATAACTTTTACTTTGCCTTTAGTCGCGTTACGTAAAATATCATCAATTTGGAAACGATCTTCGTAAGAAATAAATAGACCACGGGCACTGCGGTAAATGTCTGAGAATTTTTCACAGGCATCACCTACTGTCGGTGTATAGATAATTGGCATCATTTCTTCAAGATGATCACGCACTAAACGGTAGTAAAGTGTTTCGTTGTTATCTTGAATTGCACGAAGGTAAATGTGCTTGTTTAAATTATCATTAAAGCTTGAATACTGTTGGTAACAACGCTCAACTTGCTCTTCAATCGTTTCATAACGCGGTGGCAGTAAACCGGCTAAGTTGAAACTTTCCCTTTCTTTTTGTGAAAATGCACTGCCTTTATTTAATAGTGGCGTTTCGATCAGACCTGGGCCTGAGTAAGGAATATAAAGATAATTCGGATCGGTATTTGTAGTCATATTTCCAAGCTTTGATGCGTCATAATTATGACCTGACATTATTACTCTTGAAGGTGAAATTGCAATGACAATTCACCTTGTCAGACCATTGAAGAAAATGAATTTTATGCTCTAAATAGCATAGCAGGTAGTATACATGAAAACTCAGCAGCTTTAAGGCTGCTGAGCTTGTTTTTAGTGGCTTTTATCACTTAAAGCGATGCCTTCGCGGCGCGGATCGGCAGCACCGTAGAGTTTACCGTCTTTAACTTCAACAGCATGTAAACCAGAGTTTAAATCTAGGATACGAACTGTGTGTCCGCGGTTAACAAAATCAGCTTCTGCCTCAGCAAGTTCAGTGCCCTTTTCAAGGCTTGTATAATTATTACGATTAGTAATACGTGGCAAGTTAATCGCTGTTTGCGCATCAAGATTCCAATCAAGTACACCTACAACCACTTGAGCAACGTAATCAATAATACGGCTACCACCCGGTGAACCAACCACTAAGCGTAAGCTGCCATCTTTGTTAAACACCATAACTGGCGACATTGAACTACGCGGGCGTTTACCTGCTTCAACACGATTAGCCAATGGCTTACCATCTTTGGTTGGCGATAAAGCAAAATCTGTTAGTTGATTGTTCAAAATATACCCGTTCACCATTACGGTTGAGCCAAACGCCATTTCGATAGAGCTTGTCATAGACACCGCATTACCTTGGCTATCAACAATCGATACATGCGTTGTTGAAGGAAGCTCGTAAGCATCATCTTGTGCGTACGCAAGTGAGTTTGGTGGTGTGCCAGCTTCTGCGTGAGCATCTTTTTCAGAAATAAGCTTTGCACGACCTGCAAGGTAGTTTTTATCTAATAAACCTTGGGTTGGGATTGGCATAAAGTCAGGGTCGCCCATATACACATTACGATCAGCAAATGCTAAACGCGATGCTTGTGTAAAGTAATGCAGCGCCTGTACTGAGTTTGGTTTAAGTTTAGCCATGTCTTTGTGTTCAAGTAAGGCTAAAATCTGTAACACAGCTACACCACCACTACTTGGTGGTGCCATTGAGCAC
Source organism: Pseudoalteromonas sp. S4492 (assembly GCF_005886115.1). Taxonomy (NCBI): domain Bacteria; kingdom Pseudomonadati; phylum Pseudomonadota; class Gammaproteobacteria; order Alteromonadales; family Pseudoalteromonadaceae; genus Pseudoalteromonas; species Pseudoalteromonas sp. S4492. The sequence goes on along the minus strand of NZ_PNCP01000060.1, from coordinate 9,233 downwards.
ACTTCGTATTGGCGATAATCAACGCACACAGGTGCGCGCTCTTTGCTTTTATAATTAGCTAAGTCGTCAACCGTTAAAGTACCCGGTGCAACTGCTGAGTTTTGCACTGCATGCACGAGCTCTTTGGCGTTATCACCTTTATAGAAAGCATCAATGCCTTGTTTCGCAATATCTTTATAAAGCGCGGCAAGTTCAGGGTTCTTTTTCACAGTACCAACGGCTAATGCTTTGCCATCTGGAAAGAAGTAATCACGAATAACAGGCAGCTTAGTAACCCCAGGGTTTAATTCTTTAACCAGTAATTGATGCAAACGCGGCGATACAACAAAGCCTTGCTCAGCTAATTCAATAGCAGGGCCAAACAAAGTTTGCCACTCTAACTTACCGTAACGCTTATGGGCAGTGGCAAAGGCATCTAAAATACCCGGTACACCAACTGAGCGACCACCTACTACAGCTTCAATCCATTTCACTGCTTTACCGTGTTTATCTAAAAACAACGTTTCGTCAGCATGGCTTGGTGCTGTTTCGCGGCCATCAAAGCTGGTTAGGCTTTTTGTTTTGTTGTTAAAGTACATCATAAATGTACCCCCACCTATCCCCGACGATTGTGGCTCTACCAGTGTCAGTACTAATTGGGTTGCAATGGCAGCGTCAACCGCTGAGCCACCTAATTCAAGCATTTTTTGACCCGCTTTTACTGCATAAGGGTTTGCTGCAGCGACCATGTATTTATCGCCTTCAACAACCTGTTTATGAGCAAAGCCCGTTGCGGCTTCAGGTTCGCGGGTTTCAACTTTTGCAGGAGTCGCGAAAATAGCGGTTGAATAAATTAATGAGGTGGATAGAGCTAATAGCGCTTTGGTTTTGAATAACATAAATAAACTTAATCCCGTAGTGTATTTGGCATCTTAAAATTAAACGTGCACAATAGGCGACAATCTCAGATACAACAAAAATAACATGATAAACCTGCCCCTGAAACTAGAATATATTCTGCCTCCTTTGTGTTTAGTACTACTTAGTTCCTTGTTTGCACTATTCAACTTAAATGAATATCTTGAATTTAACCGTGAGTTAGTTGCAAATGGTGAGTTTTGGCGTATTTTCACCAGTCAATTCGTACACGCTAATTGGCCTCATTTAGGCTTAAATTGTGCCGGAATTTTATTAATTTGGGCTCTGCACGCTGAGCATACAAGCCCGCCTCGTTATGCGTTTAATATTGCCATTCTTGCATTATGGTGTGGATTAGGTGTGTGGCTATTTTGCCCAGATATCCATATTTACACCGGATTAAGTGCCCTACTGCATGGTGTGATTATTTGGGGAGCAGTAAAAGATGTACAAGCAGGCATGTTTTCAGGCTGGTTATTGTTTGCTGGTACTTGGGCTAAAGTGATTTGGGAGCAAATTGCAGGCCCGAGTGAGTCGGTGAGTCAGCTAATCGCCTCTAATGTTGCCATTGACGCCCACTTTATCGGAGCAGTTGGTGGCACTCTACTCGCTTTGCCTGTCTTTATAAAAATAATAAGAGCTCGCGAGTAACCTTACTCGCTCTTTACAACTGCTCTTTGTTAACTTGAAAAAGGAATTTTAAATGAAAGAAAATAAAGGCCGCCTTTATCTAGGCTTCATCCTAGTTTGCCTTTACGGCCCATTGCTGCTTGGCATTTTAAGATCATGTATTAATTTAAATTTTGTATCACCAAAGTATATGAGTGATGTTTCTCAGGTAACGAATGTAATTATACTTGGCTCATCTATTTTGGGCTTCACATTATTGCTAATGAAATACCAAGAAGTTAGATCGCTTTTTAAAAATAGAATAATTGCCAACACACTAATTATTATTAGCTTTTTGTATGCTTGCTTAATGTTCCTTGCTGCGGGGTTAGTTGTTTTTTTGGATGCATCTTTCGGTTCAAATAAAGATTACATTTATCATGAGCAAACATTTAATAACCGTACTTTTTATGTTTATACAGCTGACCCAGGTGCTTTTGGAACTGCTCACCATTATGTGTATTTAAAGTGCCCTGCTTCTTTTAACCGCTATGAATTGGAGTTAATAGCCAATATATCATGGATGAGAGACTATAAAATGAGTTTAGAGGGTGATAATTTAATTTTTGAAAACGACTTAGAGGAAGGCAAGACAGTACTTGATGTGAGTGAATTTTACTGCAAATAACCCTATAGAGATAAATTCTATTACAAACAAAAACAGCCACTTTAAGTGGCTGTTTTTCATTTACGCTATTGATTAAAGCGTTTCTTTAAATAGCTTATGAATACGACGATATTCATCTAACCAGCTTGATGGTTGTACAAAACCATGTGGCTCAACTGGGAAGATAGCTGTTTCAAAGTTTTCTTTTTCAAGTTCAATTAAGCGCTGTACTAAGCGAACTGAATCTTGGAAGAATACGTTGTCATCAACCATAGGCGCGTTAATTAATAAACGACTCTTAAGACCTTCAGCAAAGTAAATTGGTGAGCTCTTTTCATAGGCAATCGGGTCAACATCCGGGTGATTTAAGATGTTCGACGTATAAGGGCCATTGTAGTGAGCCCAATCAGTTACCGGACGAAGTGCAGCACCTGCTTTGAATAAATCAGGTTGTGTGAATAGCGCCATAAACGTCATGAAACCACCGTAAGAGCCACCATAGGTGCCTACAGCTTGGATATCAACGTTTGCGTTGTCTGCCATCCAACTTACGCCGTCTGCTAAATCTTGGATTTCAGGTGTACCCATTTGACGATAAATGGCTGTACGCCAATCACGGCCGTAACCTTTTGATGCACGGTAGTCCATGTCCATTACTACGTAGCCTTCTGAAGCCAGTAGTGAGTGGAACATAAACTCGCGGAAGTAACCAGACCAACCCATGTGTGAGTTTTGTAGGTAACCAGCACCGTGGTTAAAGATAACCGCTTTACGGTTTTTACCTGTTTCGCCTTCTTTATAATCAGCTGGGTAATATACTTTTGCGTAAATTGGCTGATCAGTGTGGCTTGAAGGCACAGCAACAATCTTAGGTGCGATCAGTTTCTTTGCTAAAAACTCATCTGAAACCGTGTGCGTTAACTGCGTTGCTTTAGTATTTGCTTTTGCATCAGCAACATAAAGCTCAGGCGGCGACATAATTTTTGAGTGAGTTAGCAATAGTTTGCTTTCATCTGGGCTTAACTGATAATCAGTCATACCATCAAGGTTGGTAACTTGCTCAGATTCACCGTTTGCAGGGTTTACACGATAGATTTCGTAAAGACCTGGGTGCTCAACGTTCGCTTTGTAGTAAATCGCTGAGTTATCAGATGTTAACGTTAAGTTAGAAACAACAAATTGGCCTTTAGTTAGCTGCGTTGCTTTACCATTAAGTGGCTTTTTATAAATGTGGCTGTAACCAGACTCTTCAGATAAATAGTAAAGTGTGTCTGAGTTGTTCAACCAACCAAAATCGTTGTATGCATAGTTAACCCATGCATCGTCATGCAGACGGTGCTGTGAAACAAGTTTATTGTTTTGTGTATCAACAGTGGCTAACCAACGGTCTTTGTTATCCCATGCTTCAAGCATAAGAGCCACTTGTGAACCATCTGTGTTCCATTGGATTGCACTTTGGTCCCAACCCCAATCCATCATTAAGTTGATGGCACGTGGTGCTTTTTCAGACTTATAAGTTTTGCCATCACGGGCGTAATTTTCTTTCTTAACAGCAGCAAGTACGTCTTCATCAAAACCTGGTAAGGTATCGAATGCAAGGGTTGTTTGCTCGCCTGATTTAAGGTCGATGTAAACAACGTCTGAGCTGATTGGTTTTTCATCAGCAACACGACGGCGTACTTTTTCTGCTTTTACGCGCGCGTCATCAGCAATGTAATTTGGCATGATATCGCCTTCATCACGCCATGAACGGCTTTCTGTGGTTACTGCAACAAGTGCTTGGCCATTTGGTGAAAGCTGTACATCGGCTAAACGCTTACCTTTACCTAAATAAAACTGTGCATTAGCAATGCTGTCGTTTTGCTCGTTGATTTGTGCTTTACGCTCTTCACGATCTTTTTTGTTTTTGTGAGTCAGCGCAATGTAATCAATTAGTTTGTGCTGCTCTTTTGCGATGTAAGTGTCTGGCTCTTGTACACCTTTAGGTGCATCATCTAGGTGTAAGTTAACTAATTCAACTTGACGACCCGTTGCTAAATCAACTTTATAAAATGCATTACCTTGGCGATATGCAAGGCTACCATCAGTTAAAAACTGTGGTTTTGATTGCTGTGCGCTGTCGTGAGTAATTTGTGTAATTTGACCAGTGCTTAAGTTTTTAACGAAGATATTACCTTCAAATGCATAAGCCTGTTGTTTTTTATCTGCTGAGTAAACGGCATTTTTAGCGCCTACAGTGTGTAATTTGTTTAACGCTAATTGTGATGCAGATTGGCTATTTACCGCTTGAACGTATAAATCGCGTAACTCATTGCCTTGTTGCTTTTGTGCATAAACGATGCTGTTAGAATCACCGTTCCAGAAAGCACGCTCAGGCTGACGGCCTAACCAATCAGGGTGAGCCATAGCTTGCTCTAACGTGATTTCAGCTGAACCTGTATCAGCAGGAGTGACAACAACTGGGGCTACATTAGTAACTTGTTCTTCAGAAGGCGTTGAGGCGGTTGATTGACAACCTGCTAGCATGAAGCTAGATGCGACTGCGAGAGCCACTAACGTTTTATTAGCAGTGGTTTTGAATTTCATAGTGCTTCTTACGGGTTATTATAATTCGCCCTATTTAAGCAGAAGCACTGATGAAATAGCAATTTTTATAGGATAAACAGCCAAAGTTTTCCGTTTAATAACAGCTTATTTTAAGCTGATATCAAGCCATACCATACGGTGATCAGATGATGCGTTACGATCTTTAATTAAACGGAACAGTTCAGAGTTTTTCTGTGGCCAAAAAACCCCACCATCGTTTATCTCAATACCATAATTTGATGGTAAAACGTAATCAGCACGAGCTTGCCAATAAGCAGTATAGTTTTTAGCGTAATCTTCTTTATACGATTCTTTTGCTCCTTTGCTTGTTGGCGTAAAAGAGGTATTCACTAATGGATTTTTTAAAATTTGGTCAGTGGTATTCGGGCGTGCTTTACCCCCTTCTGGCGCAGCGTTTAAGTCACCAACAATAACAAAACGGCTTTTCGCTTTTAAGCCACCTTTTTGACCTTTATCATCGTAAATGTAGTTAGCATTGTTGATGTAATCCGCAATTAAGCGTACTTCATCGTGGTTACGCTTACCGTTGCGGTCTTCGTCACCATCAAAAACTGGCGGCGTTGGGTGCGAAGCAAGCAAATGAACCGTTTTACCTTTTACATCAATTGGTAAATCCCAAAATGATTTAGAGCTTAGGTGAATTGCTTGCCATTCCTCAGCAGAATACCAGTCTTTACCTGTTTTAGGGTCTATAGGCATTTGTGCATTTGGCATATCTTTGTATTTGAATGTTTGTAATGTACGCGCTTTATTTAAATCGATTGGGTAGCGCGACAATACGGCCATTGCATAATGCCCCTCAAAGAAGCCAAAGCCGTGTGCGTCGCCTTTGTAATGCCCCTTTACACCATCGTTGTCTAGGTCAAACTCAGTAGGTAAACCAGTGTTAACAGGTGCAATAAAGTAATAAGGATAATCGATGGCAACTTGCTTATTTTGCGATACTTGCAGGTAGTTTTTACGAAATACGTTAATGCCTTTGTCGGCATCAATATAATCAAACTCATTGAGTAAAATAACATCTGGTCTTACGCGCTGAATAATTTCGGCAATGTTGCGAATTTGCTGGTGGTTACTCGCTAATGCTTTGCTTAAAGCGTCTTTATCTATTGCTTCGCCTTTTTTAGCATAGTTGGTTGCATCCATACTCACGTTAAAGGTCGCTACACGTAAATCAGCAGCCGATACATTGTTAGCAAAGAGGCCCATGGCCAGTGCTATTGAAGAAGTTAATAAAGCGTTTTTCATGAAATAAATCCGTCTACTATAAGTAGTAAAATAATACTGCTGACAATGATCCATAAGATCATCGCCATGATAAAAGGTTTAATGCCCGCTTGTTTTAAGACTGAAATAGATAAACCACTACCAATCAAAAATAAGGTCATTACTAACACTTGTTTAGCGCCAACATTGAGAGCATGCCAAAATGTTTGATACTCAGGAAAGCTTGAATTAATCAGTGCTGCCGCTAAAAAGCCAAATATAAACAATGGGATACTTGCTTTTTCGTCTGATTTCCAAAAAACGCCCGCGATGCTTGTATAAGGGATGATCCACATCGCTCTAGTTAGTTTAATGGTTGTGGCAATAGCAAGTGCTGATGCGCCATAAGCAGCGGAAGCCCCCACTACACTACTGGTATCGTGAATCGCAAGTGCCGCCCAAACACCAAATTGCTGCTCAGTCAGACCAAAGTAATGACCAATCATTGGGAATAACACTAAGCCAAGGGCGTTTAATAAAAACACCACAGCGAGTGATATGGCTACTTCGTGATCTTTGGCTTTTATAACCGGCGCCATTGCTGCAATGGCGCTACCACCACAAATTGCGGTACCAAATGAAATAAGTACACCGGTGTTTTTATTTAACTTAAATAACTGAGATAAAATTTCACCAAGGCCAATAATCGCGGTAATACTGACTATGGTAAGCACAATAGAGCTACGCCCTACTTCTATTACTTGATTAAAATCAACAGCAAAGCCTAAACCAATCACCGCCAACTTTAGCATCCATTTACTCATTTTTTGTGACTGCACTGCAAATGGATTACCCAATATCATGGCAAATAAAGCACCGACTACAAGTGCCGTAGCAGAGCCAACAAATGGCAAAGCTGATACTAAAAATAGCGCAATAAATAGAAACTGCTTAGGGCGTTCGGCAATCACAACGGTGCTCTGATAAGTTTATTGGTCAACTTATGCACCACAGGTGCAACAAAAATAACAGTAGGAAATGCCACACAAAACGCAAAAGCCCATGCTTTTAGCCAAATGGTTGCAATGTTATCGATTAAACCAACGTTAAAAATGCTGATCACTAAAGACATAAATCCAGACATAAACAGCGCCATAAAAAACGCAAATACGACTGTTCTAAATCGAGGATGTAACATAACGAACTAATATTAATATAAAAATATTAGTCTATAGCAAGATGACCCTGACGCAAGTGCTTTGAGACAAGAGGTACAAAATTAGCGAAGTTTGTGGATAAATAATAGCGATTAAAAAGCCGAGATAAACTCGGCTTTTAATAATTTAAACTGATTAGTTTAAAATAAGTTGGGTGCTGGTATCAGCTACACCTGGGTAGTCTTGCTCTGGCAAAATTTCAGCCAGTGCCGCTAAACGCTCACCTAATTGGTGAAGGTTATCGGCCGATACATTGATATGACCCATCTTACGACCCGGTTTAGCCGTTTTACCATACCAGTGACTTGTAACGTCTTGCGTTGCCAGTACTGAGTGTGGAATTGAAGGCTGACCTAGTACGTTGATCATAGCAGTAGGACGAAGTAATTCTGTACTACCTAATGGTAAACCTGCAACAGCGCGCATGTGGTTTTCGAACTGAGAGCAATGTGTACCCTGCTGTGTCCAGTGACCAGAGTTATGAACGCGTGGCGCAATTTCGTTTACTAATAATGTACCTTGTACATCAAAAAACTCAATTGCTAGTACACCTACATAATCAAGTTCTTGCGCTAACTTGTTAAATGCAAGCTCTGCTTGTTCTTGAATTGCTGCTTTTTCTTTACCGGCAACTGAAAGCGTAAGCACACCATTAGTGTGTTGGTTTTCAGTCAATGGATAAATAACTGTGTTACCCGCTTTGTCGCGTGCACCAATGATAGATACTTCACGGTCAAATGGGATCATCTTTTCAGCGATAATAGAATGCGGCGCAGTTTCGGTACCTGATGCAATGAAATCTGCCATTTCTGACCAAATTTGGTCAATTTGATCATCAGATTTTAAGCGCCATTGGCCTTTACCATCGTAACCCGCTTGGCAAGTTTTGATCACAAGCGGCTTGCCTAAGCGCTCTACAGCAGCAATAAGGTGCGCTTTTTCTGTAATTAGCTGGTAAGGGGCACATTCAACATTTGTTTTATCAAGTAATGCTTTTTCAAGTGCGCGGTCGCCACCTGTTTTAATCGCTGCTTTACCCGGATAAAACTTATTGCTTTGACAGCATAATGTAAGTACATCATCTTGAATGTGTTCAAACTCTGCTGTAATCGCGTCTGCGCTATCAATAGCTTGTTGTAATGTACTGTTATGAACTTCACCGGTTAATGGGTGAATGATTTTTTCACTACCCACATCGTAGGCAACAACATTTAAATCAAGCGGTGCACCTGCTAAGCTCATCATACGAGCTAACTGACCTGCACCTAAAATTAGAATATTCATATTACTCTGCAGGATTAGGGTTAGCTAAGATAGTGTCTGTTTGTTCTTTACGGAAAGCTTCAACTTTTGCGAAGATTTCAGGCTGTTGGCAACCTAAAATTTGTGCAGCTAAAAGGCCAGCATTTGCAGCGCCCGCTTCACCGATAGCCAATGTACCTACCGCAACGCCTTTAGGCATTTGGCAGATAGATAATAATGAATCAACACCATTAAGTGTTTTAGATTTAACTGGTACGCCTAAAACTGGCAGTGATGTAAACGCTGCAGCCATACCTGGTAAGTGCGCAGCACCACCGGCACCGGCGATAATAATTTTAATGCCGCGATCTGCAGCTGAGCTTGCATAGTCAGCAAGTAATTGAGGGGTACGGTGAGCAGAAACAACTTTAGTTTCGTATTCAATGCCGAATTTTTCTAGCATTAACGCCGCATGTTCCATCGTTGGCCAGTCTGATTTGGAACCCATAATAATGCCAACAGTCATAAATACACCTCAGTTAAATTGTTTTCTAAAAAGCGGACTTTTGTCCTTATTTTGTGGCGGGTATTATATACCTAACTCACATCAAGATGCGACTCTAGAAGCACAAAAAAGCCATGACATGCATGGGCTGATACTTTATTAGGGATCTACATATGTAGATCCCTTTTTATTTATGTACATAAAATCATAGGGTTAACATTAAAACTTACGCAAAAAAAACATTCGCGAGCAGATATATTTTCTATATATTCAATAGCTTAAT
>NZ_PNCP01000006.1:0-122009 GCF_005886115.1 Pseudoalteromonas sp. S4492 | reverse complement strand
TTTACCTGTGAGTGCGTCTTCTCCACAAAGATAAGCGCGTCTAACGCAACGGGAAACACAATGGTAATACTTGGTGTTCGACAAACAGATTTGCCGCTTCCTTGCTAAAGCCATCGTCCACTCCTTGAACTGATAATTTGAAATGCATTAGCTGTAACTAAAGTGTAGACAAAAAATTTTGTGCTGCAAGGGCACTTAAATGTAGTGACTGTCCATTTAAATTTGACTGTCCATTTAAATTTGTTCCTCTAGATTTCAACTGAGTACTGGGCTTAAAGTGACTGTCCACGTAAAGAGTTAAACACTTTGTTACGGAAAAAAGCTGTTCAAATATCGTCAAAACCCTATACTGCGAACAACAAGAAAAAAGATGAGGTTTTCTCGTGCAGTTCACTCAAGGTATGGAATACTTCTTTTCTGGCTTTAAATTAATTAGCCAAAAGGGGTTGAAACGTTTTGTACTTATTCCTTTAACAATCAATGTCCTGCTTTTTGGTAGTTCGCTGTTCTTTTTGTATGGCTGGCTCACCGATGGCTTCGCATACATGAACTCGTTATTGCCAGACTGGCTTAGCTGGCTCGAATGGTTAATGTGGCCGATTGCCGTGTTGGTAATTTTATTCAGTTACAGCATGCTCTTTACGGTTATAACGAATTTTATTGCGGCCCCATTCAACGGCCTGCTCAGTGAAAAAGTCGAGCTTTACTTAACTGGGCAAAAAATTAATGACGACAGCCTTTTCGATACAATGAAGGATGTACCACGCATGCTCGGCCGTGAGTGGACAAAACTGTGCTATTACCTGCCACGTGCCATAGGCTTTTTTATTTTACTTTGGATTTTACCTGTGATCGGGCAAGTTTTATGGGTGCTATTCACCTGTTGGATGTATGCGGTTCAATACGAAGACTATGCGTTCGATAACCATAAAATTAGCTTTAATGAAATGAAAGACGACTTAAAGCAAAAGCAAACACTTTCTTATGGTTTTGGTTTAGCTGTCATGATTTTAACTGCTATCCCATTCGTAAACCTAATTGTTATGCCCGTTGCTGTTTGCGGTGGCACACGATTATGGGTCGATAATTACCGTAGTAAATACCGCTCGTAAATTCGTTGTTTAGATACCTAATAAAAAGGCCAATAGTGTGAGCTATTGGCCTTTTTATTTTCAAATTAATGTTAACTATAGAGACTTTGCGGCACCTTAGTTACATTTAAATGTACGGTGACTTCTTCACGGTCATGATACAAATGTTTAGCTTGTAATTCGTAATTTACACCATACTTTTCAAGCTCTTCTTTAATCATTTTTAAACACTCATAAACACTATCAAAGCGCTTTTTCATCGGTAATTTAAGATTAAAAATAAGCTCTTTTGCGTAGGCATTCACCGCCCAATCAATCATAAGATTAGTTACTTTTGTCGGCTTTTCCACCATGTCACAGACTAACCAATGAATATTGCGCTTTTCTGGGCGATATTTAAAACCATCTACCCTAAAGTGCTTAACCTGCCCTGTTTCCATCAAATCATCATTCATTGGGCCATTGTCAATTGCACTTACAAACATGCCACGGCGCACCAGTTGATAAGTCCAGCCACCTGGGCAAGCACCTAGATCAACCCCTCGCATTCCTGGTTGCACACGGTCTTCAACTTCATGGGGTGGAATAAATACGTTAAAAGCTTCATCAAGTTTTAGCGTCGAGCGGCTCGGCGCATCACTCGGCATACGTAAACGCGGAATACCCATAAAAAATGGCGAGTTATTAAATGTATACGAGTAGCCAACATAAGCACTGTCGTTTGCTAAAAATAACACATGCATAACAGGCTTTTTCTCAGCAATTTCGCGTGTCACTTTCGAGCGTTTTTCAAGTGACTTTTTCAGTGGCGTCGAAATCTTCTTGCAGAACTTACTCAGCTCTTTACCTTCGTTGGTATCGGGTGTTTCTACACGTAAGTCGCCACACTCAGGAAAGTCGGTGGCAGCATCAACAATGGCGCTAACGCGGTCTTCAAGTGGCATGTTATCGACTAAGGTGCCAGTAAACCATTGGCGCGCAAATACCATATTTTTGAAATCTACTTTTTTCATGATTTCATCGCCGTGACTCGCATCAAAGCATTCGTAAACAACAATACCCGTATTTGGTTTTGTTTTTACGTAACCTGCAAATCCTTGTTCAGCAGCCTGAAAAGTAATTTCAGCAGCTGCATCATTTTCAAAACCACTGCGACAATAAATAACTACACTCGACATAGATAACCCTTAAAACTTATATCGTGCGGCTTGAACTAATAAAATAGCCCAACCAATAATAAAACAAACGCCGCCAATTGGGGCGATAGGCCCAAGCCATTTCATGCCCGTTAATGCGAGTAAATACAAACTACCGCTAAATAACACTGTACCCGCGATAAAAAAACCACCAGCCCAATTTAAGTTCATGCCCCACTTAATTAAGATAGCAATTGCTATCAATGCAAGGCCATGCACCATTTGGTACTCAGCGGCGGTTTTAAAAATTCCAATCGCATACTCAGAAACACGGCTTTTTAATCCATGGGCAGCAAAAGCGCCAAGCATCACCGAAAGCATGCAAAATAAGCTGCCAATCATTAAATATAGTTTGATCATTGTGCATCTCCAGCTACTAAATTCATAATAAACTGCGCTGCATAATCCGCAGCTTGCTGTAAGTTTTCTTGTTCAGTAATGCCACTTTTTTTACGTGGTTTTAATGAGTGGTCACCATCTTTGAGAAATCTAATCTCTGGCGGGTTAACCATTTCAAGGTCAGCCAGTTCTTGCTGAGAGCCAAATGTATCGCGTTCACCTTGCAGAACTAAAAATGGACATGGCATATCAACAAAATGCTCTATACGCAGTTTTTCAGGTTTACCCGGTGGATGAAACGGATAGCCAAAAGCCACAACACCAGCAATATTAGCCAAACCCTGCTCAGTACAAAGCATTGAAGCCATACGTCCGCCCATAGATTTACCACCTATAAATAGCGGTAGCTCTGGCTGGCATTCAGCTAAAACCTCTGCAAAGTAGGCAAGTAGTTTAGGAGCGCGCTCGGGTGGTCTACGCTTGCCTGTTTCTTTTGCAATTTGCATATACTGAAAATCAAACAGCGCTACATCAATATCATGCTGACTAATCAAGTTAGCCATTGTTTGCATAAACTCAGAATCACTGCCTGCCCCTGCACCATGGGCAAATATAAACTGTGCACGCGCCTTGCCCGTTGCACTTTTAAACCTCTGTAACATGTTAATACTCTTGTTCTTGCTCTACTAAACTCAACATCCAGTCTTTGAAAGACACTATTTTGCCAAGCTCTGTTTGCGATTCGCGGATCACTAAATAGTACGCATTTTTACTTTCTAACGAGTGATTAAATGGAATGACGAGTCGACCCGCATCAATATCAGGTTTTGCTAAAACGCTATTACCAATCGCAACACCCTGCCCATGCACCGCAGCTTGTAATACCATCGATGAGTGACTAAAGATTGGCCCTTGGTTAACTTGTACATTGCGCACACCTGCTGTTTTCATCCACGTTTTCCAATTTTTACGGGTGGTATCATGCAACAAGGTATGATTTGCCAAGTCGCTGGGTTGATTAAGCGGCTTAGGGCCTGTTAACAACAATGGGCTACATAATGGCACTAAGTATTCAGTGTGCAGCTTATAAGTCTGCACGCCACTCCAGTGGCCACGGCCATAATAGATAGCAATATCGACATCGTCAGAAAGTGAGTTTTCATCCTGATCTTGTGCTTTAATTCGCACGTCGATTTCTGGGTGTAATTCATTAAATAAACTAAGCCTGGGTACTAACCATTGAATTGCAAAACTTGGTGTTAAACTTACCGTGAGTGACCCTTTTGCACCTCGGGCTAGTAGTTTTTCTGTGGCATCAATCAGCTGGGTAAAAATTTCTTTTATATCTAAAAAGTAGCCTTGCCCTTCTTCGGTTAAAAGCAAAGAACGATTCTTACGTAAAAACAGCTTTAAACCTAAATGCTCTTCAAGGGTTTTAATTTGGTGGCTCACCGCGGCCTGCGTTACATATAGCTCTTCTGCCGCTTTGGTAAAGCTCAAATGGCGGGCAGCGGCTTCGAATGCTTTTAATGCATTTAAAGGAGGTAAACGACGAGACATAAACACCAAGCTTAGAATTAGTTTTTCTTATGCGTCGATTATAGCGATACAAATAAAAAAAGCGACCATGGTCGCCTTTTTCATACTTATATACCCAAACCACCTCAAGCTGCGAGTTTCAGTTGGAATTAAAAGCGATTTAGGCAAGGCATTGATTGCAAGTAATAGTGGTTCTATTATTAAAATCAATAACGCAGTATAAATCGCTTTTAAACCAACCCTTCGGGCGCTTCACAGGCACTTACTCTCATCGTTGTTACTTTTTAAAAGGGACTGCCATTCTTGCAAAGTAACGCCTTGATATTAAGCACCTGTGAAACGCTGAATTCTGCATCTTGAGGAGGATTGGGTATATTATCATAAATCGCTTGCGCTAGTATCGAGTGGTGCAAAGCTCTTAACTAAGTCATCAACCGCTTTCATTTGCGATAAATAACCTTCTAGCTTGCTTAGTGCTAATGCACATGGACCGTCACATTTTGCTTCATTCGGATTAGGGTGCGCTTCAATAAATAAACCTGCAATACCTAATGCCATGCCACTGCGAGCAAGTTCTGCAGCTTGTGCACGGCGACCATCTGCAGAGTCAGCACGGCCTCCTGGGCGTTGTAATGCATGCGTTGCATCAAAGATAACCGGCGCCATAGGCTTCATGTCATCCATACCAAGCATATCAACCACAAGGTTGTTATAACCAAAGCTCGTACCACGCTCACACAATGCAACATTGTTGTTACCCGCTTCATTAAACTTCTTAATGATATGACGCATTTCGTGTGGTGCTAAAAACTGTGGTTTTTTCACATTGATAATGGCACCCGTTTTTGCCATAGCAACAACTAGGTCAGTTTGACGAGCAAGGAATGCTGGTAACTGAATCACATCAACCACTTCAGCTACAGGAGCAGCTTGATGCGGCTCATGTACGTCGGTGATCAGTGGCACATTGAAAGTAGATTTAATTTCTTCAAAGATTTTTAAACCTTCTTCCATACCCGGACCACGGTATGAATTAATTGAAGAGCGATTCGCTTTATCAAAAGACGCTTTAAACACGTATGGAATGTTTAGCTTTGATGTAACTTCTACGTAATGCTCAGCAATACGCATCGCTAAATCACGTGATTCAAGTACGTTCATACCGCCAAACAAGACAAATGGTTTATCGTTGGCTAATTCAATCTCGTTAATTTTAATTAACTGGTTGTTCATTTCTATTCCTTAAGGTGCAACAGCTTGTAGCATTAATCCACAAATATAAGCCATGTAGGTACCAACACCATAGCCCAAAACAGCCAGTAATACACCTACTGGCGCAAGAGACGGATGGAAAGCTGATGCAACAACAGGTGCTGATGCTGCGCCGCCTACATTTGCTTGAGAGCCTACTGCCATATAAAACAGCGGTGCTTTAATTAATTTCGCCACAATAAGCATTAAGCTTGCATGGGTAATCATCCAAATCACACCCAGTACAAAGTACATTGGTGAGTCAAAAATCGCAGTGATATTCATGTGTAAGCCAATTGAAGCAACAAGAATATATAAAAAGCTTGATGCTACTTTTGACGCGCCAAAAGCTTCAATATGGCGAACTTTAGTAAACGATAAACTAATACCAATTGTGGTTGAGATAACGATTAACCAAAAGAATTTACTGTTTAAACTATATTCTTGTGCCCAAGGGAAGTTAGCCCCAAAAAACGGACCTAAAAAGTCAGCACAAAAGTGCGCAAGACCCGTAATACCAAAGGCAATTGCGATAATCGTCATGTAATCATTCAAGGTTGGCATACGCGCATGCTCAGCATGATATTTTTCTACGCGTTCTTTAAGCTCTTCAATGGCACGCGTATCTGCGCCCGTTTTTGCATCAATCGCTTTATGGTTTGCAGCCATTAATAACAATACGGCCATCCATAAATTCGCCACAATTACATCAACGGTGACCATTGCAGAGAAAATATCACCGCCTACTTCAAACATTTCTTTCATTGATGCTTGGTTTGCACCGCCACCAATCCAACTACCAGCAATAGTCGTCATACCGCGCCAAACTGCATCAGGGCCATGACCACCCACCGCTTCTGGGTAAACGGCACTCATCACTAAAATAGCAAGAGGTCCACCAATAACGATACCCATGGTACCCGTTAAAAACATGATTAATGCTTTTGGACCCAGGTTAAGAATCGCTTTTAAATCAATACTGATGGTAAGCAATATTAAGCAAGCTGGCAGTAAATAGCGCGACGCCACAAAATAAACATTTGAAGAGTGACCATCAACAATACCAAAGGTATTGAGTAACGAAGGTAAAAAATAGCAAAGCAATAACGCTGGTACATATTTATAAAATTTTTGGAACGCAGCATTATTACTGTGAGAGGTTTTAAAAATAAACCCCAAAATAACGGCAAGCAAACCAAGTACGACTGCGTCATTGGTAATTAGCGCACTGTGGGCGTCAGTCATAAATGTTCCTTTAAATTAGTGGTGTGTATTATTGTTGTCTTCAATTTCAGCAATTTGATGCTGAATAATCTCAATTGCGGGATCATCTGGGCACTCATTAACAAAGTACTGCAGATCATCACGCGCCATTTTTGGGCAATCTAACTGATTAAGTAAATAGCCTCGGTCACGACGTTCGTACGGATCGTCACCTAACAATTCCATCAGCATTTCAACGCAATGCAACGCATGGCCAAATTTACTTTCGCTAATAAAAGACCATTTTTGCTGAGCTAAATACAGTTTATACAGCTCTTCATCAAAAATAAGTTCTAACGGCTCTTGCTCATCACCATTTTCTTCACAGGCATTCTCTGGCGTTATATACCAACTCTGCTGACCTGTGCTTGGCTCAATTAAGTAGCCTTCTTCATCACTCATACCAACATGCACATGCACTTCGCCTTGGCTAAGCGTGACAGTGGCATCCAATTCAGCATGCTGTAATAAATGACAAAGTAAAATCGCCAGCGTGGTTTGCGTACCGCTGCGCATAGTAATGGTGTAGCTAAAGCTATTTAATGTGTACTCAGGCACTTTTAAGCTAGATGAGCTAAACAGCCATTGCTGATAAAAGGTATCAAGTAAATTATCGAGACGCTCATGGGGTTCTTTAAATTCAGCACAAAGGGCTGTTACCCTGTTCTCAAGCTCATAAAGCGTGTCATAACAGGCTGTTAAATCAGCTTGTTGATCCCACTTTAATTCTGCGTCGATACAACGATAAAGCACTTTAGAAGAAAATGTGTCAAAGGCCTCATCTTGATAGGGTTCATTTTGATCTTCAAACCAAGGGGTGGTCATTTATACTGCTACATCTCTTTCAAAAACGAACAGCTAGTTTACCTACTTTTGCCCTAAGTTACCAATACTGAGCGATGAGATATAAAAAAGCGGTACGACAGCACAGGCCATCAAATACCGCTGAGGGATTCTATAAAAGAAGTGCAGTTTTAGCAGACGCTAAATAACCAATTGCTAATAAAATAAGGGTGGTTATAGCAAGTAGTACTACTTTCGCGCTTTGTGCGTTCTGCCTAGCTGCAACAATGCCTAGCACAATATAAGCAATAACTAAGATTATCTTTTCTAATAACCAAGATTGCTCAAGTGGGTTAAACCCTGCCATCACAATCAATGCAACTGCCGATACTAGCAATAAAGTGTCGATACTGTGACTACCAATAAACACCACTTTATTTTTTGCCAGAGCGCCCGTCTTTAAACGTGAAAATGAACGAACGTAAAATAAGATAATACTCAACACGGCAAATAACATGTGAGTATGTTTTACTGCTAAATAATCCATATGCCCCTAATTTTATTTTAATTAATCTGGATAACGTACAAGTACGTCTTCTATTTCTTTCACGCGCTGATTAAACACGTCAATCAGCTTAGGATCAAATTGTTTGCCCTGTTGTGAGTTAATTTCTTTTACTACATCATCAAGAGACCATGGTTCTTTGTAGCAGCGCTTATGACGTAGTGCGTCAAACACATCGGCTAAAGCCACAATACGACCCGCAATAGGAATATCCTCGCCTTTTAGACCTTTCGGATAGCCTGAACCGTCCCAACGCTCATGGTGCGATAATGCAATAATAGCCCCAGTATTAACGATGTCACGATTTGAGTCTTTTAAAATTAAATGACCTTTTTCAGCATGCTGTTGCATGATAGCCCATTCTTCATCAGTCAGTGGCCCAGGCTTATTTAAAATGGCATCCGGAATACCGACCTTGCCAACATCATGCAGTGGCGCTGCCAAGCGAATAAGTTCGGCTTCGCGTTTAGTTAGGCCATAACCCATCGCCAGCTCGTAACAAATATGCGAAACGCGTTTTACATGGTTACCTGTTTCTGTTGAGCGTTGCTCTAGCGCTTCGCTCAGTCTAAACACCAACTCTTGTTGTGTTGCTTCTATTTCAGATTGTAGCTGCACATTTTCATAGGCCAACTGTACATTTTGCGAGAAAATTTCAATTAAATGGCGCTGAGTATCGGTCAAATGCTTCGGAATACCTGAAATAAATAACATCGAGTTGTGGTTACATTCACTGCAACAATAGGCAAATAAATAGTTTTCACGGTAAACAATGGTTTTTTCACTCAATGCTTGTTGGCAAGCTTGCAGCTGCTCGTCGCTAAGTACGTCTTCAATTGCTTTACCTTCACTGCGCTCAAACTCACCACTACCCGAAAACACGACAAGCTTTTTTTGGTTATCCAACGGGTTACTCGCAACTAAGCTTGTTGCATACATGGCCTGATCGACAGTACCCAGTAATGAGGTAAGTTGTTGCATCACCCCTTCAATAAAGCTTTCAAGTGAATGGGTCGAGAAAATATCGCGCGATGCTTTAATAATTTTTTCAAGGCCTTGGCGAGATTGTTCAATCGATAAAATATCGCGATAAGAACGTAAGCTCGACATCACCACAGTAAACAGTTTTTGTGCCGTTAATTCAGTTTTTGATTTGTAGTCATTAATATCGTAATTAACGATAACTTGTCGCTCGGGTGCTTGACCTGGCTGACCAGTTCGAAGAATGATACGAATGTGATTATTTTTTGCTGTTTCGCGAATGAACTTAGCGACTTTGAGGCCTGCATCGTCGGTTTCCATTACCACATCGAGTAATACGATTGCAGCATCAGGATGCTGTTGAATTACTTGCTTGGCCTCTTCACCTGAATAGGCACTAATAAACTCTAATCGTTTATCTTGAAATTCAAAGTCACTCAACGCAAGCTTTGTTACGGCATGTACTTCTGGCTCGTCATCGACGACGATGACTTTCCAACTACCCTGAACCACCTCATTTACTTCATCAAGTGCTTCATCCGAAAACAAAAAATCATCCATTGTATGGGATCCTCAAAGGCTATGTACGCACAGTGCACTTCATTATTATTTAAGCCATTGTGCTAACGTTACACGGTCATTACCGCCAAGATCTTTAATTGTAAGTATATGGCTATACGACATTTGTGCAAAAAAATCTTGAACCATCACACTTTGTTTGTAGCCATGTTCAATTAAAAGATAGCCATTTGTTGCTAAATAGTCACGCGCGATAGTAATAATTTGTTTAATATCAGCCATACCGTCATCATCTGCAACTAATGCAGAGAGCGGTTCAAAGCGCACATCACCTTGGTTTAAGTGCTCATCATCCTGTTCTATATACGGTGGATTGCTGACAATTAAGTTAAACTTTTGCGTATTTACGGCACTAAACCAATTACTCAAGGCAAAATTAGCATTGTTGATTGCAAGTCGCTGTTTATTTTCTTTAGCTAATTCGACAGCATCAGCCACCCTATCAACCCCTGTCACCTGCCAACTTGGCATTTCACTGGCCAATGCCAAGGCAATTGCCCCTGTCCCGGTGCCCAAATCAAGCACGTTTGCATCAGCAGGTAATTCAAGACCTAAAGCATATTCAACTAACGTTTCGGTGTCGGGTCTTGGAATTAAAGTCGTTGGGTTGACCTTTAAAGGAAGGCTCCAAAATTCACGGAAACCCACAATATGCGCGACAGGTTCACCATTTAAACGGCGCTGGCATGCTTGCTCAAAATCAAGCTGTTGCTGTTCGGTGAGTTGTTTTTCTGGCCAGGTAAATAAGTAACTGCGAGGTTTATCTAGAATGGATAATAACAGGACTTGTGCGTCTAGTTTTGCACTGTCGCTGCTTGGCGTTAATAACGCCGTCGCAGCAACAATGGCTTGTTCGATGCTTTGTGGCACGATTATTCATCGCCCATCGCAGCAAGTAAGTCAGCTTGGTGTTCTTGCATCAGTGGTTCAATTACACAGCCTAAATCACCCGCTACCACTTCATTTAAGCGATAAATGGTTAAATTAATACGGTGATCGGTGATACGACCTTGTGGGTAATTGTATGTACGAATACGCTCAGAACGGTCACCACTCCCTACGAGGTTACGACGCTCTGATGCTTCAGCCGCTTGGCGCTTTTCATCTTCAGCTTGTTGTAAACGTGCACCAAGTACAGACATCGCTTTAGCACGGTTTTTATGCTGTGAACGCTCGTCCTGACACTCAACAACCACACCTGTTGGAATGTGTGTAATACGAATTGCCGAGTCCGTTTTATTTACGTGCTGACCACCGGCACCCGATGCACGGAACGTATCAACTTTAATATCCGCTGGGTTAATCTCAATTGCTTCTGCTTCAGGAATTTCAGCCATAACTGCAACTGTACAGGCTGAAGTATGTACACGGCCTTGCGACTCAGTCTCTGGTACACGTTGTACACGGTGCGCGCCCGATTCAAACTTCAAACGACCATACACACCTTCACCTGAGATATGTGCAATCACTTCTTTGTAACCGCCGTGTTCACCTTCGTTAGTACTCACTACCTCTACTTTCCACTTTTTAGTCTCAGCGTAGCGGCTGTACATACGGAATAAATCACCTGCGAAGATAGCAGCTTCATCACCACCGGTACCCGCACGAACCTCTAAATAGACGTTATTATTGTCTTTAGGATCTTTTGGCAGCATTAGAATTTGGATTTCGTCTTCTAAAGCGGTAATTTGTGCTTTTGCTTCTTTATATTCTTCTTGCGCCATTTCACGCATGTCAGGATCAGAGTCTTTTAGCATTTCTTCAGCTGTAGCAACATCATCTTGTGCTTGTTGGTAAGCTAAAAATGCTTTTACGATTTCTTCTAATTCTGAGTATTCTTTAGATAAGGCACGAAAGCGATTTTGGTCGCTGATCACAGAGGGGTCGCTTAGCAGCGCTTGCACTTCCTCATAACGCTCTACTAAGGTTTCTAACTTTCTATAAACAGACTCTTTCATTTAACGACTATTCCTGATCAATACCTAACATTTTCTTTAATTGGCTTAACTCGGCTGCTTCACCTTTTTTAGCAGCATCTTGAATGGCACGGGTAGGTGCGTGCATCAAGCGGTTGGTCAGTTTATTTGCCAACTCGAGTATAACTTTCTCTGCCTCTTTACCTGCTTGTAGCTGGCCAAGGGCTTTTTCGACAAGTTCTGACTTAATATCTTGTACATCGTTGCGATAATGGCGAATTAAATCCACCGAATCGAGTGAACGCAACCACATAGCAAATTCATCGGTACGTGAGCGAATAATAGCTTGCGCTTGCTCAGCAGCCTGCTCACGGGCGGCGATATTCTCGCTTACTATGGCTTGTAAGTCATCAACTGAATACAAATAGGCGGCATCTAGTTCGCCTACTTGGCTTTCGATATCACGCGGTACCGCAATATCAATAAATAACATTGGTTTGTGGCGGCGCTTTTTCAGCGCTTGTTCTACCACCCCTTTACCAATGATTGGCAAAGTACTAGCGGTTGAACTAATAACAATATCAGCGTCGTGTAAACGCTCAGGTAGCTGGGCAAGTGCAATAACATCCGCATTAACGTCGCTTGCTAGGGTTTTAGCGCGTTCAATGGTGCGGTTTGCCACCGTTATTTTTTGTGGATCGTTTTGGTATAAATGCTTAGCAACCAACTCTATGGTCTCACCCGCACCAATCAGCAGAACATTGGTTTTATCCAACTTGCCATAAATGTGCTTAGCAAGATTAACCGCAGCATAAGCAACCGATACAGCGCTGGCTCCAATGTCGGTTTCGGTACGCACTTGTTTTGCCACTGAAAAAGTTTTTTGGAACAAGCGATCAAAGGTTACACCAATGGCATCGTGAGTTTTGGCATTATGGTAGGCTTGTTTTATTTGCCCCAAAATTTGCGGCTCACCGAGTACTAACGAATCAAGCCCACATGACACCCGCATTAAATGGTTAATGGCTTCATTACCTTCATGGTAATAGATGTTACTGCTCAGTTCTTGTTCATCCAAACCATGGAAACTGGCTAACCAGTGCAACAGGGTTTGGGAATTACGCTCGGCAAGGCTACAATAGATTTCAGTTCGGTTGCAGGTCGAAACAATAACCGCTTCATTAAAATGCGCGTGACCGCTTAATTGCTGTAACGCCTCAGACATTTGCTCAGGCGAAAACGCGACTTTTTCGCGTAATTCTACGGATGCGGTTTTGTGATTTATACCAAGTGCTACGATGGTCATATGTACCAAATATTGCTAAGCCCAGCTGTAAAGGCATTAATTTTACCAAAAATCAGCGGAATATGGAAAGTAAGGAACGACATTTGATTAAACAATATTTGATTTTATTCATGTTTTTTTTATTTATTGGTGGTTGTGCGCAAAAAAATTCAACCGTTGATTACATTTATCCTGACTGGAAAAGCCGATTAGAACAACACGCACAGTGGCAAGTACAAGGAAAAATGGCGTTTATTAGTACCGAACAACGTCAATCGGCCAACCTAAACTGGCAGCATGATGAACAACAAAGTGACATGGTGCTTACCAGCTTTATTGGCACCCGTATTTTATCTTTAAAACAAAATGCCAACGGTGCCGAGCTTGAATATGACGGCGATGTGTATACCGATC
Source organism: Pseudoalteromonas sp. S4492 (assembly GCF_005886115.1). Taxonomy (NCBI): domain Bacteria; kingdom Pseudomonadati; phylum Pseudomonadota; class Gammaproteobacteria; order Alteromonadales; family Pseudoalteromonadaceae; genus Pseudoalteromonas; species Pseudoalteromonas sp. S4492. The sequence goes on along the minus strand of NZ_PNCP01000006.1, from coordinate 108,807 downwards.
GCGATGCCTCAATGTTGTTATATCGGTTAACCGGTTTTCCAATTCCTCTAGATAATGCCGCAAAATGGCTAAAAGGCACCGTCGAAAACGACCAAGCCAGCTATGATGAGCAAGGCCGATTAAAAAGTCTTATTTGGCAAGCTCACAATGGTCAAAAGTGGCAAATCACCTACTCAGATTACATTAAGCAAGATGGCTATTGGCTTCCTGTTAAGCTCAGCCTCAAAAACCAAAAAATCCGTATTAAAATTCAACTTAATGATTGGCAGTTAAATTAATCATGACGCACTTATCAACCGCTCCGCTAACGTTAATAGCACCAGCAAAACTAAATTTATTTCTTCATATTAATGGTCGCCGTGAAGATGGCTATCATGAACTTGAAACCCTGTTCACTTTTTTAGAGTATGGTGACGAGCTTACATTTACTGTCACTAACGACTCAAAAATTAAAGTAACAGGTGATACAAACGGCATTGAGCTTGAAGATAACCTTATATATAAAGCCGCTCGTTTATTACAACAGTACGGTGATTGTAAACACGGCGTGCGTATCGAATTATTAAAGCGCTTGCCGATGGGCGGTGGTGTTGGCGGTGGCTCATCCGATGCAGCGACAACCCTCCTTGCCCTAAATAAGCTATGGGGCTGTGATTTAACGCTGACAGAATTAGCAGAACTTGGGGTGAAATTAGGCGCTGATGTGCCGGTATTTATTAATGGCCACACTGCCATAGCCCACGGTATTGGTGAGCAACTCGAAAATGTTGAGTTACCACCAAGCTGGTTTTGTGTCATTCATCCTGGGGAACATGTTAGCACCGCGAAAATTTTCACCCACCCTGATCTAAAACGCGATACACCTAAGCTAAAAGCAGACTGGCAAACAGAAAATTTAGGCAATGATTGTGAGGCTTTGGTTAAAAAGCTCTGCCCCGAGGTTGAAAAAGCCCTGCAGTGGTTGCTAAAATACGCCCCGTCAAAGATGACTGGTACAGGCGCTTGCTGCTTTGCTGAGTTTTCAACCGAGGCACAAGCACAACAAGTTTTAGCTCAGTTACCAGAAAAATGGACAGGTTTTGTTGCAAGTAGTGCTACACTTTCACCTGCTCATACAGCATTAAATGCTCACTTTGAAATGAAGTAACGTACAAGTAAATGTTAACCTGCTTTGGTGCCTACCATAGCCTGTTAGTCCCAAAATTCAGTGCCTGAGGAACCCTACCGTGCCTGACATGAAGCTCTTCGCTGGTAACGCAACACCTGAGCTAGCTCAAAAAGTTGCAAAACGTTTGTATATTGAATTAGGCGATGCTGTTGTTGGCCGTTTTAGTGACGGTGAGATCAGTGTTCAAATTAATGAAAATGTTCGTGGCTCTGACGTTTTCATCATTCAATCAACCTGTAACCCTACTAACGATAACTTAATGGAGCTTATCGTTATGGTTGATGCCCTACGTCGTGCATCTGCTGGACGTATTACCGCAGTTATCCCTTATTTTGGTTACTCACGTCAAGACCGCCGCGTGCGTTCTGCGCGTGTACCAATCACAGCTAAAGTAGTTGCAGATTTCCTTTCAAGTGTTGGTGTTGACCGCGTTCTTACGGTTGATTTACACGCAGAACAAATCCAAGGTTTCTTCGACGTACCAGTTGATAACGTATTCGGTAGCCCAGTACTACTAGAAGATATGAAAGAGCGCGACTTCGAAGACGTAGTTGTTGTTTCTCCTGATATCGGTGGTGTTGTTCGTGCTCGTGCAATCGCTAAGCTATTAAACGACACTGACCTAGCAATTATCGACAAGCGTCGTCCACAAGCAAACGTTTCACAAGTAATGCACATTATTGGTGACGTTGAAGGTCGTGACTGTATCATCGTTGATGACATGATCGATACCGGTGGTACTTTATGTAAAGCAGCAGCGGCGCTTAAAGAGCATGGTGCAAAACGCGTATTTGCTTACGCTACTCACCCAGTACTTTCAGGCAATGCAGCTGAGAACATCCGTAATTCAGTGATTGACGAAGTTATCGTGACTGACTCAATTACACTGTCTGATGAGCTTAAAGCAATTGATAAAATCAAAGTGCTTACGCTTGCAGATATGCTTGCTGAAACAATCCGTCGTATCAGCAACGAAGAATCTATTTCAGCGATGTTTGAACACTAATCAACATCACTGTGATACTGAAAAAGCACCACCTAGGTGCTTTTTTTGTAGTCGTTATTTATTTTCCCCGAAAGGGGTGGTATGATAGCGCGCCTTTTGGCTAGGGACCTTGGTCGCAAAGGCCCTAAGACTATTAATTATTGGAGACATTATGTCAACTTACACATACAATGCAGAATTACGTACAGAAACAGGTACTGGTGCGAGCCGCCGCCTACGCCGTGAAGATAAAGTTCCTGCAATCCTTTACGGTGCTGACAAAGAAGCTGCATCAATCGTTCTTGCACACAAAGATATGATCAAAGCGCAAGAAGACGAAGGTTTCTACACGCACATCCTTACTTTAAACATCGGTGGCGAGTCAGTTGAAGCTATCCTTAAAGATATTCAACGTCACCCGTTCAAGCCTAAGATCACTCACTTAGACTTCCAACGTGTAGATGCTTCTCACAAACTTCACACTAAAGTGCCAGTACACTTCATCGGTGAAGAGAAAGTAACTAAAGCAGGTAACACTGTTGTTCACCAATTAACTGAAATCGAAATCACGTGTCTTCCTAAAGCACTTCCTGAGTTCGTTGAAGTTAACGTTGCAGGTTTAGTAGCTGGTGATTCAATCCACCTTTCTGACCTTAAACTTCCTTCAGGTGTTTCATCTGTTGAGCTAGCTAAAGGCGCTGATCACGATCAGTCTATTGTTACTGTTAAAGCTAACAAAGCTGCTCCTGCTGAAGAATCTTCAGAAGACGCTGCAGAATAATTTTTAAGGTGTAAACACCTTGAATTCTATTCAAATGCTTGTGGGCCTGGCTAATCCAGGCCCCGAATACGCAAACACACGCCATAATGCAGGTGCTTGGTTCATCGAAGAACTGGCTGCACGCTATAACTGCACACTCAAACATGATCCTAAATATCACGGCCTCACGGGCAAAGTGATAATTCAAGGCCAAGAATTTAAATTACTGATCCCTACAACTTATATGAATTTAAGTGGTAAGGCGGTGAGTAGTCTCGCAAATTTCTTTAAAATCCCTGTAGAAAACATTCTCGTTGCTCATGACGAAATGGATCTTGAACCTGGGATTGCAAAACTTAAAAAAGGTGGCGGCCACGGCGGTCACAATGGTTTAAAAGATATTATTGCGAAAATGGCAAACCAAAAAGATTTCATGCGCCTTCGCATTGGCATTGGTCATCCAGGTCACCGAGAAATGGTAACCGGTTGGGTACTTGGTAAAGCTGCGAAAGACGATCAAGAAAAAATGGACGCTGCCGTTGACGAAGCAGTTCGTTGTATGGAAATACTTGCAAAAGATGGTGTGTTAAAAGCACAAAACAGACTACATTCATTTAAACCTTAATCCGTTTTAATGAAATTACACAAGGTATCTTACTATGGGTTTTAAATGTGGCATCGTTGGCTTGCCAAACGTTGGTAAATCAACACTATTTAATGCACTAACTCAAGCGGGTATTGAAGCCGCTAACTTCCCTTTCTGTACCATTGAACCAAATACAGGTGTGGTACCGGTTCCTGATGCGCGCCTAAATGACTTAGCCGCTATTGTAAATCCTCAGCGTATTTTACCAACGACAATGGAATTCGTTGATATTGCCGGTCTAGTAAAAGGCGCATCTAAAGGTGAAGGTTTAGGTAACCAGTTCCTAGCAAATATTCGTGAAACAGATGCAATTGGTCACGTGGTTCGTTGTTTTGAAGACGAAAACATTGTTCACGTTGCTGGCACAATTGACCCTGCTGATGATATCGATGTAATTAACACCGAATTAGTTCTTGCTGATATGGACAGTGCTGATAAAGCACTCGTGCGTAACGCTAAAAAAGCGAAAGGCGGCGATAAAGACGCTAAAGAACAAAATGCAGTGTTAGAAAAAGTAAAAGCGCACCTAGATGAAGGTTTAACGTTACGTTCATTAGCACTTACAAAAGAAGAAAAAGCGGCAATTAAGTCTCTTAACTTCTTAACGATTAAACCAACAATGTACATTGCTAACGTGGCAGAGGATGGGTTTGAGAATAACCCTTACCTAGATAAAGTACGTGAAATTGCCGCTGCTGAAGATGCCGTTGTTATTCCAGTATGTGCTGCGATTGAATCTGAGCTGTCTGAGCTTGAAGAAGAAGATAAATTAGAATTTATGGCTGACTTAGGCTTAGAAGAGCCAGGTCTTAACTTAGTGATCCGTGGTGGTTACGAGTTACTTAAATTACAAACTTACTTCACTGCTGGCGTTAAAGAAGTACGTGCATGGACAATCCCAGTAGGTGCGACTGCGCCACAAGCCGCTGGTAAAATCCACACTGACTTTGAGCGCGGCTTTATCCGTGCACAAACAATTGCTTTTGACGACTATGTCGCGTTTAAAGGTGAAAGTGGTGCAAAAGAAGCGGGTAAAATGCGTCAAGAAGGTAAAGAGTACATCGTTAAAGACGGCGATGTGATGAACTTCTTATTTAACGTATAAGCCATTCGCTTATTCGATTTTAAAAGGCTCGTTTTTACGGGCCTTTTTTATTGCCTAAATATTCCCTAAATCTCCCTAAAACATGATGGGCGATGCCACCTTGCCTCTAAACGCCCTCTTTCATGATGCAGCGTGAAATTATGCAAAACCGTAAATCGTATTTTTAAACACCCTAAAGAATAATGAGTGAACACGACAGTTAATAGAGGATAGTTTTCAAAGCTCACAACCCATTTTGCAAACTGCTGACTGCGTGATTAGCAAATTGTGGGTATTTAAAAAGTAAAAACTAGGCCGATTAATCGCAAATTTGCCTGTATAAAATCATTCGCTTTTCATTTTTTGCAGTTAAACACGTTAAAAAAACACACTTACTAATTTTGAAACTTGATTTTTGTATGAAAATCAAGCAACTTAAAATCTGAGTTTTAAAACTCTTATTATGCATTTGGGAATTAAACTCAAAAATTGCAGTCAAAAAAACAGCAATTTAAATGAAATTTAGCCACTTAGCTTAATTTTAATGCAAACAAACACTGATAAGCATTTTTTTGCAAAAAAGGTGTTGACGGATTTGGGTCATATCAGCATAATACGCCCCGCACTCAGCGATGAAGTGATAACAAAAAAGATGGCTAAGTAGCTCAGTTGGTTAGAGCACATCACTCATAATGATGGGGTCACAGGTTCAAATCCCGTCTTAGCCACCATTCTTTTTTGTAGCTCAATGAAGAGTTTAAAATAACTACCAGTACTTTTAGTACAAACGATGCGGGAGTGGCGGAATTGGTAGACGCGCTGGATTTAGGTTCCAGTAACTTCGGTTGTGAGAGTTCAAGTCTCTCCTTCCGCACCATGTTCTTGATGAGAACTAAAACTATCAAGCTTTTGTTGGGATATCGCCAAGCGGTAAGGCAGCAGGTTTTGATCCTGCCATTCCCAGGTTCAAATCCTGGTATCCCAGCCACAATGGCTAAGTAGCTCAGTTGGTTAGAGCACATCACTCATAATGATGGGGTCACAGGTTCAAATCCCGTCTTAGCCACCATTCTTCTTTTAGAATGGCTCTGCAGGAGTTAAAGCTGCGCTCAATGAAGAGTTTAAAATAACTACCAGTACTTTTAGTACGAATGATGCGGGAGTGGCGGAATTGGTAGACGCGCTGGATTTAGGTTCCAGTAACTTCGGTTGTGAGAGTTCAAGTCTCTCCTTCCGCACCATGTTCTTGATAAGAACCAAAACTATCAACTTATTCTTTGTTGGGATATCGCCAAGCGGTAAGGCAGCAGGTTTTGATCCTGCCATTCCCAGGTTCAAATCCTGGTATCCCAGCCACTTTCTAAAAGTGACAAAGAATACTCAATGAAGAGTCTAAAATAACTACCAGTACATTAGTACGAACGATGCGGGAGTGGCGGAATTGGTAGACGCGCTGGATTTAGGTTCCAGTAACTTCGGTTGTGAGAGTTCAAGTCTCTCCTTCCGCACCATGTTCTTGATAAGAACTCAAACTATCAAATTATTCTTTGTTGGGATATCGCCAAGCGGTAAGGCAGCAGGTTTTGATCCTGCCATTCCCAGGTTCAAATCCTGGTATCCCAGCCACTTTCTCTACCAAGAAAGTGAATAAGAAAGCTCAGGCTAAGAGTTGAAATTAGCAAACCCTATGATGCGGGAGTGGCGGAATTGGCTGGTGTCTTGATTAGACGCTGGATTTAGGTTCCATTACTATACACTTGCATCACACTATGTGCGGGAGTGGCGGAATTGGTAGACGCGCTGGATTTAGGTTCCAGTAACTTCGGTTGTGAGAGTTCAAGTCTCTCCTTCCGCACCATGTTCTTAAGTAGAACTAAAACTCTTCAAGTTTAGCGTTGGGATATCGCCAAGCGGTAAGGCAGCAGGTTTTGATCCTGCCATTCCCAGGTTCAAATCCTGGTATCCCAGCCAACTACTTACTTCCCTTTCAAGTTTCAAGTTTCTCCAAAGTATATTCGGTAATTTTATACCAATTCGCTTAATTAAGTAGTCTATTTTGAGGCAATAAAAACTCGTTGATAACAAGGCAAAAATTTCGTTATTTAGTTGTTCTAAATCAGAAATTTTTAACGCAGGTAGCGACAGGTTTAATCCCTCAAAATGATTAAGTATTATTGCGGATTGGTATTAGCATAAAAAAACGGGCTAATTTTCATTACCCCGCTTCTTTGTCTTTAGTACGATTAATTTTTACGATTAACTTAATGTCCCGCTAATCGCATACTTTAAAACCCAATTTTTTGCAGGGCCTGTGTTATTAGCAAGCTTTAAAAACTTACTGCGCACCCAGCTTAATGGCTTTATCTCGTTTGAAAAACCAAAGTAACATGCATCCATCATACTCATCATTAGTAAATTAGCGTGGCGGCGTTTTTTCTCGTAGCGTTTCAATAACGCTTGCTGACCAACATCAGGTTGATCTGCCAAAATATCTGCCAGTGCAACGACGTCTTGAAAGCCTAAGTTCACGCCTTGCCCAGCGAGCGGGTTAATTGTATGCGCCGAATCACCAACTAAAACTAAACGACCGTGCGAATAATCATTAGCGTGTTGGCGTGCAAGTGGAAAAACAGCATGCTCAAGCAGCTCAAAGTCGCCCGGTAGTTCAGGAAAATGCGCAATGAGGTTTGCTTTGAGTTGCTCATTCGACAATGTTTGCCACTGCTTTAAAACCGCAGCATCGTGATAACAAATTAAATTAGCATAAGGCGCTTGCATCGGTAGAAACGCTACGGGTCCGGTTGGCTTAAATTGTTGCCACGTTTTTACTTGCTGCGGGGCATCTAACTTAATTAATACGCCCATGCAGTGCTGACCATATTGCCACCCCGTCACACCTAAGCCAGCTTTGCTTCGCAATTGTGACTGTCCACCGTCTGCTGCAACAACTAAATCGGCGGAATATTGAGTATCGCCATAATGTAAGGTGATTGAATCAGCCGTTTGTGTAATATCCGTGATGGCTGACGTTTGCTCTATCACTTCGATGTTGTATTTTGAAAATTGCTGCCAGAGACTTGCTTGAATTAAATTATTTTCGATTAAATGACCTAAGTGCGTTTCGCCAATTTCATGGCAATCAAACAATAAATTCTCACCTTGTTGTTGGTAGGCTTCAAGTTGTTGATAAGGCGCAATGCGATTTTGTCTTAGCAATGGCATGGCACCAAGGTCATCGAGTAAATTTTCTGAAAAACGATTAATAGCCGAAATGCGAATATCGACCTTATCTGAGCTAAGAATATGATCGGCATCGATAAGGTGCTTTTCAATAACGGTGACATCCCTACCCTGTTTTGCCAGTTTTACCGCTGTAGCAGCACCGACCATGCCACCACCGACAACAATTACCCTATTTTTATTCATTTAATATTCGCTCATTTGGCTATTTAAATACGCGACAAATTGTAACGTAATTCAATAATCAGTGTCAGTGCATTTACTGCTTAAGAATTTCAAAACAGTGACTTGTTTGATTTCACACCACAAAGATAAAAACTATACTTGGATCTGTGCGGGTATCCAGCTAAAATACGCGTCCTTTAAGTCGGCATACTTGCCACTTAATCCTGTTTCTAACACATTTTTGTGTCACTACCGAATTGAAAACGAGGCTATATTTCAATGAGTAAAAAGCTGCATATTAAAACCTGGGGTTGTCAGATGAACGAGTACGACTCTCAGAAAATGGCTGATCTACTAGATGCGACTAACGGCTATCAGTTAACTGAAGAAGCTGAAGACGCTGACGTGATCTTACTCAATACTTGTTCAATCCGTGAAAAGGCACAAGAAAAAGTATTCCATCAGCTTGGCCGTTGGAAGCTATTAAAAGATGACAAACCTGACTTAATCATTGGTGTTGGTGGTTGTGTTGCATCGCAAGAAGGCGACTCTATTCGTCAGCGTGCGCCGTTTGTTGATGTAATCTTTGGCCCGCAAACATTACACCGCTTACCTGAAATGATTAAGCAAGTACAAAGTGGCGATAGCACATCGGTCGTTGACGTTTCATTCCCAGAAATCGAAAAGTTCGACCGCCTTCCTGAGCCAAAAGCTGAAGGTCCTTCTGCATTTGTATCAATTATGGAAGGTTGCTCTAAATACTGTACATTCTGCGTAGTTCCTTATACTCGTGGTGAAGAAGTAAGTCGTCCACTTGATGACGTTTTACTTGAAGTCGCACAACTTGCAGAGCAAGGTGTACGTGAAGTAAACCTACTTGGCCAAAACGTAAATGCGTATCGTGGTGAAACACACGACGGCGAAATTTGTTACTTCTCTGACTTATTACGTTATGTAGCAGCGATTGACGGTATTGACCGTATTCGTTACACCACTTCACACCCTGTAGAATTTACACCAGATATCATCGATGCTTATGCTGATGTGCCTGAGCTTGTTGATCACCTACACTTACCAGTGCAAAGTGGTTCAGACCGTATTCTTAACCTTATGAAACGTGGTCATACTGCAATCGAGTACAAATCGACAATTCGTAAGTTACGTAAAATTCGCCCTAACCTAAGCATGTCATCAGATTTTATCATTGGTTTCCCTGGCGAAAGTAAAGCTGACTTTGAAGCAACCATGAACCTTATCAATGATATCGGTTTTGATATGAGCTTTAGCTTCATCTACAGTGCGCGCCCAGGTACGCCTGCTGCTGATTTACCAGATGACGTAACAGAGCAAGAGAAAAAAGAGCGTTTATACGTATTACAAAACCGCATCACGCAAATGGCGCAGCAAATTAGCCGCCAAATGTTTGGTACTGAGCAACGTATCCTAGTTGAAGGTCCTTCTAAGAAGAACCCAATGGAATTACGCGGCCGTACTGAGAACAACCGTGTAGTTAACTTTGAGGGCCCTCATTCAGTGATCGGTCAATTCGTTGATGTTCGTATCACTGAAGCACTGCCAAACTCTTTACGTGGTGAATTAATTCGTACAGAATCAGAAATGAACTTACGTCGCGATGTGGCACCTTCAGCAATTCTAAGTAAAGCAGCTGAAGCAGAGGCCGCTGCGGCCCCTAACGAAATTGGCGTTGCTACTTTCGTACCTTAGGGTGACACTTGGTGCAGGCACCGCCTGCACCCATCAATAGGAAGCAATTTTGAGTAATCAGTTAAAAACATTAGAGATTTATTTAGAACCCGCCGACAACAAACGCCTTTCATCTTTATGTGGTCCGTTTGACGAAAACATTAAGCAAATTGAGCGCCGCATCGGTGTCGAGATTGCTCACCGTGATAATTTCTTCAGAGTAACCGGTAAACTGCACCTTGCAGCAGCGGCTGTTGAGATACTAAAAAACCTCTATATTGACACTCAACCGATTCGCGGCCTGATTGGCGAAATTGAACCTGAAGCCGTGCATTTGGCTATTAGCGAGTCAAATGCCTTAGAACAAGATGAAAACCCAGGTGTATACGGTAAAGACATCGTCATCAAAACTCGCCGTGGTGTAATTAAACCACGTAACGACAACCAAGGCGTGTATGTCGCGAATATACTTCATCACGATATAACATTTGGTATTGGCCCTGCTGGTACAGGTAAAACCTATTTAGCGGTTGCTGCGGCAGTTGATGCCTTAGAGCGTCAAGAAATTCGCCGTATTCTACTCACCCGTCCGGCGGTAGAAGCAGGTGAAAAACTAGGCTTCTTACCTGGTGATCTAAGTCAAAAAATCGACCCGTATTTACGCCCTTTATACGATGCATTATTTGAAATGCTTGGTTTTGAGCGCGTCGAAAAACTGATTGAGAAAAACGTGATTGAAGTTGCGCCCCTTGCCTACATGCGTGGTCGTACACTCAATGATGCGTTTATCATTCTTGATGAAAGCCAAAACACCACTGCTGAACAAATGAAAATGTTCTTAACCCGTATCGGTTTTAATTCAAAAGCAGTGATCACCGGCGATATCACGCAAGTCGACTTACCGCGCGGTGCTCGCTCTGGCCTTCGTCATGCTATCGAAGTATTAAACGGTGTGGATGAAATTAGCTTTAATTTCTTCCAATCACACGATGTCGTGCGTCACCCCGTTGTTGCCCGTATCGTTGAAGCCTATGAGCGCAATGATGAAGCAGAACGATTAAAGCGCGCTGAAAAGCAACGAGCTAAAGAAGCACAAGCAAACCAACAAGAAGCAAACTCGTGACCGAATTAGATTTACAAATAACCTGTGAGTTTGACAACTTACCAAGCTTTGAACAATTTCAACTTTGGGCTGATAAAGCCCTCAGTCATTATCGTGAAGACGCAGAACTGACTATTGTGATCAGCGATGAAGCACAAAGTCAGCAGCTCAATAATGATTACCGTGGCAAAGATAAACCGACTAATGTCTTATCTTTTCCATTTGAAGCACCACCGGGTATTGAGTTACCTTTAGTGGGTGATTTAATCATTTGTCCGGCCATTGTTTTAGCCGAGTCAATTGAGCAAGAAAAGACCTTTCACGACCATTTTGCCCATATGGTTATTCATGGATGCTTGCATTTACTTGGATTTGACCATATAAAGGACGAAGATGCACTCGAAATGGAAAGCATAGAAAAGCAATTACTTGCCGATCTGAACATCGCTGACCCATATCGAGACGATATTTAAATTAACGGAGCAATTAGACGCAATGAGCGACGACAACTCGCAAACTAGCCAGGGTTCTTCTGGCAAAACGTGGCTGGGCCGCATAGCCCAAATGTTGCAAGGGGAACCCCAGAATAGAGAAGAGCTGGTAGAAGTAATTGCCGATGCGCAAGAACGCGACCTTATCGACCCTGAAACCAAAGAAATGATTGAAGGGGTACTAGGTGTATCAGAGCTAAAAGTGCGGGATATCATGATCCCTCGCTCACAAATGGTAACCTTAGAGGTTGATACACCTTTAGAAGAGCTATTACCTATGATGGTTGACTCAACACATTCACGTTTTCCTGTGGTGTGTGAAGACAAAGACCATGTAGAAGGTATTCTCCTCGCAAAAGATTTATTACCGCTTATCTTAAACAAAGATGAGCAGTTACCTTCATTACGTGGCTTTCTACGCCCAGCTGTCGTTGTGCCTGAAAGTAAACGTGTAGACACGCTGCTTAATGAGTTCCGTCAACAGCGTTACCATATGGCTATCGTTATTGATGAGTATGGTGGTGTGTCTGGCCTTGTGACCATCGAAGATATTCTCGAAATCATCGTGGGTGAAATCGAAGACGAACACGACGAAAGCGAAGAACAACAAGATATTCGCCAAGTTGCTAAACACGTTTATGCGGTGCAAGCACTGACAGAAGTTGACGACTTCAATGAATATTTTAAAACCGGTTACAGCACTTCAGATGCTGACACCATAGGGGGTATTGTTTTACACGCATTTGGTCATATGCCAAGCCGTGGTGAAACAATCGAGGTAGAAGGCTTACAGTTTAAAGTCACTAACTCTGATAACCGCCGCATCTTACAATTGCAAGTCACCATTCCAAAGGCTGATGATAACGACAGTGAAGAAACTGCTAACTAACCTAAGCCACCTTGCAAAAGATAAAAAAGCCTGGCTCGCACTTGTTGCGGGCCTCTTTTTAACCCTAAGTTACGCTCCCTATAACCTTTGGTTTTTAACCTTTCTATCTCTTGGTGCTCTACTCTACTGTATTAATCCACTGGCAAACGGTAAATTAGCCGCAAAACAAAGCGCTAAATATGCCTTTTTATTTGGTTTAGGCTGGTTTGGCGCGGGTATTAGTTGGGTGCATGTATCAATAGCGACCTTTGGTGGCATGCCATTAATCGCATCGATGTCGTTAATGGTGCTGTTATGTGCTTATTTAGCTCTGTATCCTGCATTAGCCGCTTGGCTGACTACACGCCTTGCTAAGGGCCCATATAGCTTTATCTGTTGGTTACTTGCCGCTGTAGCTACTACAGAGTACTTACGTGGCACATTGCTGACAGGCTTCCCATGGTTGAGCTTTGGTTACACACAAACCGATAGCCCACTCAATTTTTTAGCCCCAGTAATTGGCGAGTTTGGTATTACGCAGGTATGCGTGCTTATTGCATTTGCTTTATATCGCTTAACAAATAAAGATGGCAAACCTCTTATCGCCTCTGTAATCCTCCTAGCAGGCTTATATACGATTGCAAGCAGCGCTCAGCTGCAGCACCAAGACAAAACCATAAAAACTGTACTGGTGCAGGGTAATATTAAACAGCATCTTCGCTTTGAGCCGTCTGAGTTTTGGACGACAATGAGCAAATACCAAGATATGACTCGCCTGCATTGGAATGCTGATTTAATTGTCTGGCCAGAAGCTGCAGTTCCAGAGCTTGAAGCTTTATCAACCGAGTATTTAACAGGCCTTGATAGTGCTGCCACGTTTAATAACACCGCACTCATTACCGGTATTGTTGACTATCAATACGACACGCGTAACATTTTTAATACGCTCATTGTGCTGGGTAAAAAAGAGCATGATGACAGTGAAGGCCACTATCAATATTTAGGTAAAAACCGCTATCAAAAGCATCAGTTATTACCCATTGGTGAGTTTGTGCCGTTCCAAGACTTCTTACGCCCTATCGCACCACTGTTTGATTTGCCTATGTCATCCTTCACTCGAGGTGATGAAGTGCAAAACAATTTACGTGCAAATGGCTTAAATATCTTACCGGCTATTTGCTATGAAATTGCCTTTGCTGATTTAGTTCGGGGTAATTATCGCAGTGACTCCGACATCTTATTCACGGTGAGTAACGATGCATGGTTTGGTGACTCGCATGGCCCGCATCAACATATGCAAATAGCGCGTATGCGCGCCCTAGAGTTACAGCGCCCGCTAATTCGCGTGACGAATAATGGTATTAGTGCCGTTTACGACCCCATCACTAAATCACAATTGGCTATGCCGCAATTTAAAGCGGATGTACTCGAAGCCAATATCTCGTTAATTAAAGGCGATAGCATTTATAGCCAATATGGCAATTGGCCGGTATGGATTGTAGTGATATTACTCGGTGCTGTTGGTGTGCTTGTTAGGGTTAAAAACAACAAATAAAAGTTTAGACGACAGTTAAAGAGTGGTAACTCCACTCTTTAACTTATAACGCTAGCATTGATAAGTGTATATTTTGTTATTTCCCTTCGTTTTGGTTTCCACAACTCGGCAACTAACTCCCCCCTCTAGTGAACTAGAGTATCTTTCAAACTTGGCGTGTTCATTTCTTTCGCTCTCATTTTTATCTTCGCTCTTAGCATTGGCAAATATAAAATCATGACCACTAATTTCGTCATGGTTCAAAGGAATTGAGTTTTTAAATCCATCTCGCCCACCTAAAATATTAAATGACTTAATTACTGGATTTAGTGTTACGCTAATAAAGCCATTTAGGCTTTTAGCAAAATCATCACTATAAAAGTTTATACGAACATATAGCTTTAACTTATTCATATTCGGAAATTTAATTGTTCCCTTAGTTGGTAATAAAATTTTTGCTAAAGCTGATGTCTCACCCGCAAAATAAAAGTCATAAACATGATTTCTAAAATAACTGGCAAGCAAAAAGTCATAGGGACTTCCCTTGACTTCAATCTCCTTTCCTAACGGGGAATTATCATTTGCATTGGTATTAGTTTGCTTAGGGGTTGATATATTACGTTGAGTACTTTGCCCATTTTTAAGCATACTCTTTTCAGAAGCACGCGTTATTACACGTACTAACTCTTTGCGGTATTCATATAGAAGGTCTAAATCAAAAAGTTCATCATTACTAAGCTCAGACAAAGAAACATTAACTACTGACTCACCATACCGATCTTCAATGAAGTGAGTATCGTATTTTAATGCTGTTTCATTAAGCATATCGACCACAATAACAACTTTAGTATCAGAGTTAACGCTTAACCTTGCGATCTTGTCTTTTTGATGTTGAGAGCAATTATTGCAGATTTCAACTTCTGCCTGACCAAAAGCAGACAAAGATATTCCCGAAAAAATAATAAACAATAATATTAGTTTGTACATTCAAAAATCCTTTTAGTAATGCAACTTTAAAATAACCAAATAAAAGAAATAACCTCATTTTCAGAAGGTTTTCTAAGGGCTATAGGAGTTCATTTTAAAAAATGAGATGAGGCTTTACTACTTCAACAACAAAAGACCCAAAAAGGGTACTGATGAATTTGTACAGCTATTGAACAATTTTGTCAACGCAAGATTAGCTAGCTATTACACTGCAACGTGCATGTTCGAAAGAGCAAATTACTTTAAAAGTTTCAGCTACTTTACCTTCAATAAGGTTTGCGTTGAGGTTAATCTATTCAACTACTTTAGCAGGCAATTAAAAAAGGCTTCTTAATGAAGCCTTTTTTACATTTTAAGATTCTATCTTTATCAGCTCTACATCAAATATCAGTAGCGAGCCTGCTGGAATGCTGCCTGCACGTTTACGGCCATATGCAAGCTGTGGCGGGATATAAAAGGTAAACTTATCCCCTTCGCTCATAAGTTGTAAGCCTTCGGTCCAGCCTGCAATCACTTGATTTAAACCAAAGCTAATTGGCGAATTTCTTACCACTGAGCTGTCGAAAACACTGCCATCCATAAGCGTACCGTGATAGTGAACCTTTACTTTACTGGTTGCACTTGGCTTTGCGTCATTACCTGAACTTTGCTCAATTTTGTATTGCAACCCAGATGCGGTTTCATGAACATCATCAGCTTTGCCATTATTCGCTAAAAAATCCGCGGCAAGCTTCTCATTTTCAAGTGCTTGAAGCTTCGCTTTTTTACTATTTTTAAAAATTAAAAAGCAAAAAATACTAATGATCAGTAAAAGTATTAAATTAATCATTCAGCGTCCTTCTCATCATCATTATCGCCATTTACGATATCCGCAATATTGGCAAGCCTTGCTAACGCAAGTGCATTAATAGAGCCTTCTGGATAACCTTCTGCGGTCATTTCGCCTGCGTCTTTATCCATTAATAAACTCAGTGCTTGATCAACGGTTTCAACGGCATAAATGTTAAAGCGCCCTTTTTCAACGGCATCAATCACTTCATCATCAAGCACTAAATTAACTTGATTTGACTTAGGAATAATCACCCCTTGCTCGCCGGTTAGGCCACGCATTTTACAAAGCTTAAAGAAGCCTTCTATTTTCTCGTTGACGCCACCAATTGATTGCACATCACCATGCTGGTTAATTGAACCAGTCAGTGCAATAGATTGGCTAATAGGTAAGTTCGTAATAGCTGATATCAGCGCGCATAGCTCTGCTAATGAAGCACTATCTCCATCAATATAGCCATAGCTTTGTTCTATCGCGATATTGGCACTGAGCGTTAGACTAAATTGCTGAGCATATTTATTGCCTAAGTAACCGGTTAATAGCATCACCCCTTTTGAGTGAATGGCTTTACCCAGTTCAGCTTCTCGTTCAACGTCAATTACGCCATCTGCACCTGCGTACACAGTGGCGGTAATACGTGCAGGGGTACCAAATGAAGTATCACCAATGTGCAGCACAGTTAAACCATTTACTTTGCCCACTGCGTGACCTTCGGTTGCAATTAAAATTTGCCCCTCTTTGATATCACTCAGCATGGTTTCTGAAATTTGTCCGGTGCGGTATTGCTTGCCTACAATGGCTTCATCAATGTGATGAGCATCAATCATAGTTTGCCCATCTTGCTTGGCATAAAAACTCGCTTCTGCCACTAATTCCAATACATCAGCAAAACGAGCTGAGAGCTTATTGTGATGCTCAGCTTGGCGGTAACTAAATTTCAATAGTCTTGCCATCGCTGCTTCATTTGCAGTGCAATTAAGGGTTTGCTGGCAATATTCAGTCACCTTGGTAATGAACTGATATTGCAGTTTATCGCTACTTGGCAAGTAGTAATCAAAGTCAGCAAGGACACGGAATAACTCAGCAAACTCTTCGTCATATTCACCTATCGTGTAATAAAGGTCGCGAGAACCTAGCAGCACTATTTTTACATCAAGAGGTATAAGCTGCGGACGTAGCGTAAAACTACTTCCTACAGAGCTGTCTTGATAGGGTAAGTCGTTTTTAATTTGATGTGTTTTTAAAGACAGTTTTAGGCCATCCCACACTTGTGGGTTCGCCATGACTTTCTCTGCATCCATAATCAAATAACCACCATTGGCACGATGCAGTGCCCCAGGCTGAATTGAGCGGTAACTGGTGATGAGCGAGCCTTGCGAAGTCGCATATTCAATTTTACCGAAAATATTACCAAAGGTTGGGTTCGGCTCATACACCACAGGGGCTGCATCGCCCTCTTTGTATTCCACGAGAATATTTGGCGCGAAGAAGTCCGTTAGCATCCCTTTACGGTCAAAATCTTCTTTGTTTTCGTCGTTGTCATCGTCGTCAAGCCACTCAAGAACTGCATCAATGATTTCTTCGCGGATGTCTTTTAAATAACGTAATACACCAATGTGCGTGGCGTATTTATGCTCAAGGGCTTTAATAAGTGGTTTCGTAGCAAGCTCTGCGGTAGATTTTTTAAGATTACGCAGTTTTTCAGATGATTCACGTTTCCAACGAGGTAGCTCTATCAATGCTTCAATTAAAGCGTCTTCAAGTTTTTCAATAACCTCATAAAACTCAATACGTAGAGGCTCTTCTAGGGCTGAAAATTCATTGTCACTCAGTTGCTTACCATTAACTAAAGGCGCAAATCCAACAACACCATTTTCTTCAATTAGCGCAACACTTTGCTCAAGAGCAGCAATTTCAACAGCAGTAATTGCCGCATCATAGGTATCGTTAAACTCACGGTCGATTGATTTTTTCTTGCGCTGATAACCCGGGTTATCAAAAGCTGCTGGGAATGTATCGAGTACTTCGTCGATAAAAGAGTCTATATCGTCAGCTAATTGCTTCGATTGACCGGCTTGCATAAATAACGCGATTGGCTCACGGTGGTCGTCATAGTTATTTACGTATAACCACTCACTAGGCGTTGGTCGGTCTTTTGAATGGGCGGTCAGTTTGTCTTTTACTAAAGTGTATCGACCGTGTGCAGCTTCACCCATCACATAAACATTATAACCAGGTAACTCCATGCCCAGTGAAAAGTCGAGGGCACTTTGCGCACGTTGCTGGCCAATAAATGGCAACGCTTCTGGATATGGGTTTTGCATACACGTGGCAACATGACTCGCCGCAATCTCAGGTGCTAACGCAGAAACAGGTAGTGGGATTAGTTTTTTTGTCATTCTAACTTCTTATTTCCCAGTCTTGACTGGGCATTATAGGTAACGCCCAGCACAAGCTTGCGTCACTGATTAAGGTTGTAATGCCTTACGGCGAAAATAAATACCGCCACATTCAGTACAAGGAGTAATTTGCGTAGCATGGTAAACATCGTAACTATTTTGACAATTTTTACATACTAATGTGCCCATGGCTATCCATTCTCCTTCCTGATAAACACCATTGTGTTGAAAATCTTGGTTTAAGGCTTGCCATTCGAGCTGAGTTTTATCTTCAATGTGCGATAACTCGTACCAAAGCGACTCTTTAAGCTCGAGCCATGCAAGTGAATCATAGTGACTGTCGTTTTCTTTGATGTGGTCGATATCGCGTTGTAAATAGTCACGATACTGATTTAATTTTTCTTGCCCTAAATCTTTAAGTGCCTGCTCTGATTCAACAAATTTCTCCATTGCATCCTTGAGCTCATGATCTTTTACGTCTTTAAGCCAAGCACTCAAATCACTCAGCCAAGATTTATAATCTGCCATCGTTTACTCCTTCAAAAGTGATGAAAAATCAACCGTTATTCTAGTTGAGTATAGGTTAACCTGCCCTGAAAATATATTTCCTTGGAAAATTAACAAAAGCGCCTATTTGCCGCTGTGATTAGCATGTATTTTGGGTTATCCTTATCGACAATTTTTTATTAATTTGCAAGAAGTCTGGAATCGTAGATGCAAGAGCAATATAACCCGCAAGACATTGAGTCAAAAGTACAAGCCTACTGGGAAGAAAACCAAGTATTTAAAGTCACTGAAGATGAGAGCAAAGAAAAGTATTACTGTCTATCTATGTTCCCATACCCAAGCGGCCGACTCCACATGGGTCACGTTCGTAACTACACCATTGGTGACGTAGTATCACGCTTCCAACGCTTGCAAGGCAAAAACGTAATGCAACCTATGGGTTGGGATGCGTTTGGTCTACCAGCTGAAAATGCAGCAATTAAAAACAATACGGCCCCTGCTAAGTGGACTTACGAAAACATCGATTACATGCGTAACCAGTTAAAGCAACTAGGTTTTGGTTACGACTGGGATCGTGAAATCGCAACATGTCACCCAGAATACTACAAGTGGGAACAATGGTTCTTCACTAAGCTTTACGAAAAAGGCTTAGTTTACAAAAAGATGTCAACAGTTAACTGGGATCCAGTTGACCAAACAGTACTTGCTAACGAGCAAGTAATTGATGGTCGTGGTTGGCGTTCAGGTGCGATTGTTGAGCAAAAAGAAATTCCACAATGGTTCATCAAAATCACTGATTACGCACAAGAGCTATTAGATGATTTAGATAAGCTTGATCACTGGCCTGAGCAAGTTAAAACCATGCAGCGCAACTGGATTGGTCGTTCTGAAGGTTTAGAAATCGAATTTAAGCGTGCTGATAACGAAGACACATTCAGTGTTTATACAACGCGTCCAGATACCTTCATGGGTGTGACGTATGTAGCTGTTGCTGCTGGTCACCCGATTGCTCAAGAAGCCGCTAAAAACAGCGATGCTGTAGCAATGTTTGTTGATGAGTGTAAAAACACGAAAATCGCAGAAGCAGACATGGCCACTATGGACAAAAAAGGCATTGCAACTGGCTTTTATGCAATTCACCCATTAACAGGTAAGCAAGTGCCAATTTGGGTCGCTAACTTCGTATTAATGGATTACGGCTCAGGCGCTGTTATGGCTGTTCCTGCGCACGACCAACGTGACTACGAGTTTGCAACAGCGTACGGTCTTGAGATTGCTCAAGTTATTGCACCAGCTGAAGGTTCAGAAGAAAGCGTTGATTTAGACAACCAAGCATTCACTGAAAAAGGCGTGTTAGTTAACTCTGGTGAGTTCGACGGCCTTGAGTTTGAAGCAGCGTTTAATGCCGTTGCAGACAAACTAGAAGCATTGGGTGTAGGTGAGCGTAAAGTGAACTTCCGTCTACGTGACTGGGGGGTTAGCCGTCAGCGTTACTGGGGCTCTCCAATCCCAATGTTAAGCGACGAAAATGGTAATGAGCTTGCTGCAACAGAAGACATGCTACCCGTTCGCTTACCAGAAGACGTGGTAATGAATGGTGTTACTTCACCAATCAAAGCTGATCCTGAGTGGGCTAAAACAACTGTAAATGGCGCGCCTGCATTCCACGAAACAGATACCTTCGATACCTTCATGGAATCGTCTTGGTACTACGCTCGTTACTGTAGCCCACGTTTTGACGAAGGCATGATTGAACCAGGTGCAGCAAATTACTGGTTACCAGTAAACCAATATATCGGTGGTATTGAGCATGCGATCTTGCACTTACTTTACTCGCGTTTCTTCCACAAATTATTACGTGACTTTGGTTTAGTAACCTCTGATGAGCCATTTGAGCGCTTACTATGTCAAGGCATGGTATTGGCAGATACTTTCTATCGTAAAGATGAGAAAGGCGGTGATATCTGGATTTCACCAACAGACGTACAAACTGAAACAGACGACAAAGGTCGTGTTGTTAAAGCGTGGCACAAAGAAGATGGCGAGCCAGTATTCTCTGCAGGCATGAGTAAAATGTCGAAATCGAAAAATAACGGTATCGACCCACAACAAGTTATCGCCCAGTACGGTGCGGACACAGTGCGTTTATTCATGATGTTCACTGCACCACCAGAGCAAACTCTTGAATGGTCTGATTCAGGTGTTGAAGGTGCAATGCGTTTCTTAAAACGTATTTGGAAATACGCTGTTGATGTTGAAACAGTAGGTTATCAAGCGCTTGATAAATCAGCGTTAAATAACGACCAAAAAGTACTTCGCCGTGAACTTCATAAAGCAATTGCAAAAGTGACTGATGACGTTGAGCGTCGTCAAACATTCAACACTGCAATCGCTGCAATCATGGAAATTTCGAACAAGTTACTTAAAGCACCACTTGCTGATAAACAAGATGTAGCAATTGCTAACGAAGCACTTGAAGCATTACTTATCATGCTTGCGCCTATCACACCGCACATGTGTCACCAGTTATGGCAAGACCTTGGCAAAGAAGGCGATATCTTAGATGCAGCATGGCCAACAGTTGATGAGTCAGCACTTGTTGAAGATGAGAAGCTAATCATTGTACAAGTTAACGGTAAGCTACGTGCTAAGCTAACAGTGCCTGCAGATGCAACTAAAGAGCAAGTTGAAGCATTAGCATTTGCTGAAGAAAACGTGACTAAGTTCACTGATGGCGCGACTATCCGTAAAGTAATTTACGTACCAGGCAAACTACTTAACGTGGTTGCTAACTAAGATGGCAGCGCTTCACGCACTGAAAAACGGACTAGCCCTTGCGCTAGTCTGTTTACTGCTGACAAGTTGTGGCTTTCATTTAAAGAAAGCCTCTAACTTGCCTGACGACTTAAAAGTCATCACGCTTGTTGGCGATGATGAAAAGTCAGCGCTTTTCGAATTAGTTGAAAAAGAGCTTATTGCGAGCAAAGTTGAACTTAACCAAGGTGGTAAACACCCTGAGTTAAAGATCCACAAAGACCGTTTAGAGCGTCAAATCTTGTCATTATTTGATAATGGTCAGGTTGCTGAGTATGAACTTGCCTACAGTGTAAGCTATACCTTGAAGCGCCCAGGACAAAAAGCCATTAATCAAAGCTTTGAATTGTATCGTAACTACCAAGACGACCCAGACAATGCCCTTGCCAAAGCAAAAGAGCTTGATTTGCTATTAAGCGAAATTCGTAAGCAAGCAAGTCGTCGTATCGTTCGTGAGTTATCACAACTGTAATGCGTTGTTATGCAAACCAGCTTCCTAGCCAGTTAAAAAAAGGCTTAGCGCCTTTTTATATGGTATTTGGTGAAGAGCCTTATCAAATTGCGCAGTGCGTCATGCAAATACGCCAAGCAGCTAAACAACATGGCTTTGACGAGGTAATCAAATTTACCTTAATGCCGGGTTTTGACTGGCAAGAAATTGTTGCTCAATACCAAAGTATGTCGCTATTCAGCGCTCGTACCTTAATCGAGTTTGATTTAAACGAACAAAAACCAGGTACGCAAGGCAGTCAAATCTTTAAGCAACTTGTTGAGCTTGCTAATCCCGATACTATTTTGGTTTTAAAAGGTGCCAAAGCCAGTCAAGATATACAACGCAGCGCTTGGTTCAAAGCCTTAGATAAACAAGGTTTATTTGTTCCGTGTTATCCGCTTACGGGTAACCACCTAAGCCGTTGGTTAGATGAACAGTGTTATCGTCTAAACTTAAATCTTCACAACAACGCAAAACAAAGCTTAATTGATGCCACTGAAGGTAACTTACTTGCCTGCCACCAAGAATTAGAAAAACTGTCTTTGCTTTATGGTAGCGAACTGATTGACCAGCAAGCTGTGATGCAAGGACTACTCAACCAATCAAAGTTTGATATTTTTGATTTAAGCGATGCTTTATTGAGTGGTCATGCTGATCAAGCGGTTAAAGTGATGACAAAACTGGCTGCCGATAACACTGAAGCCATGAGTATTTTTTGGGCCATTAATAAAGAAGCTACTAACTTACTGGCATTGCAACACGGCCGTTTAAGCGGTGCCAATATGGCTGATTTATACAAGCAGTTTAATATTTGGAAAAACCAACAAGCCGCTGTGCAGCAAGCTTTAAATCGCTTAAATATTAATACCCTCGAACAAATCATAAAGCATTTAGCACAGTTTGATGCGGCTTATAAGCAAGGTAATTTGGTTGCTCCTTATCAAGCATTAATGCAAATATGCTTAGTGTTTTGCCAACCTGTGGCAATGCCATTACCTTGTCATCCGAACCTTGATTAAGAGTAACCATTGATGATTGCTATTTTCGGTGGCACCTTTGATCCAATTCACTTAGGTCATATTAATATGGCCGAGCAATGTGTTCAGCAGTGTCAACTCGATACCCTTTATTTTATGCCTTGCGCTATTCCTGCCCATAAAGCAAAACCTGGGATCAGTGATGAGCACCGTATTAACATGCTAAAGCTCGCCATTGAAAACAATCCACACTTTGCCATCGATTACCGTGAGTTAAACCGAGAAGGTGCGTCGTATTCGCTATTAAGCCTTGAAGAACTGCGCGCAGAAAACCCATCAGCACCGATTATGTTTTTAATCGGTATGGACTCATTCAATACCCTAGATAAATGGTTTAAATGGCAAGAAATTGTCAAGCTTTGTCACATTGTGGTGTACCAGCGTCCGGGGCAACACTGCCAAGTAGACGGTGAACTCGCTGCCTATAAAGCTCATGCCTTTACGGAGCAGCTCTGTCAACTACAACACGCTCCTGCTGGTAAGTTATTATTTTTAAATGGCTTACAAGTAAATGCTGCGTCTAGTGAAATCAGAGAAAAGTTACAATTAAATGCTACCACAGCGGAACTTTTACCTACTGCTGTCAGTCAATACATTGCGCAGCATCATCTTTACCAAACAGATGAATAAATACTGCCTACGTGATAAAATAACAAATTACGATTATTTATTTTTGAGAAAACACTTTGGATTCTAAACAACTACTCGCATTTGCCCTTGATAAAGTCGACGATATGAAAGCCCGTGATGTGGTTCAGCTTGATGTTCGTGGTAAATCTGACATTACCGATTACATGTTAGTATGCTCTGGTAACTCTAAACGTCACGTGCAATCAATTGCAGCTCACGTTGCTAAAGAAGCACGCCATGCAGGTGAAGAACCGCTTGGTTACGAAGGCCAAAATGAAGGCGAATGGGTGCTTGTTGACCTAGGTGATGTGGTTGTGCACGTAATGCAAGACCAAACTCGCGATTTCTATGATCTAGAGAAACTTTGGGGTTAACCCTTAGCAAGGACATAGGTAACCATTTTGAAAATACAATTGATTGCTGTTGGTACCAAAATGCCAGCATGGGTTGAAACCGGATTCACTGAATATCAACGCCGTTTTCCGCGTGATATGCCTCTTGAACTAATTGAAATCCCCGCAGGCAAACGTGGTAAAAATGCGGATATCAAACGTATTTTACAACTTGAAGGCGAAAAGACCCTAGCTGCGATCCCTAAAGGCAACCGCATTGTTACGCTAGAAGTAACTGGTAAACCAATGGATACCCATCAGCTGGCAAAAAGTATGGAAAAATGGCAACTTGATGGCCGTGATGTCAGCTTGCTGATCGGCGGTCCTGAAGGCTTAGCGCCTGAGTGTATCGCAGCCTCAGAGCAAAAGTGGTCATTATCCAACCTAACACTACCGCACCCTTTAGTGCGTATTATTGTTGCTGAAAGCCTATATCGTGGCTGGAGCTTGAATAACAACCACCCTTATCATCGCGAGTAGTAAAGCCAATGCGAAAACACAGACCCACAATTCGAGATCACTCGGCTGAAGCTAATTTATTTGCCCGCCGAGCATTTGTGGGTTTTGTGTTTGTTACACTGTTAATTGGCGTGTTGCTATCAAATTTATACAACATCCAAGTTATTGAGCATCAAGATTATCAAACCCGCTCGAATGATAACCGAATCAAAGTCATTCCTATCGCCCCTAACCGTGGCCTTATCTATGACAGAAATGGCGTGTTACTGGCAGAGAACAAGCCGGTTTATAATTTAGAAGTGATCCCCGAAGAGGTTGATAACCTCGAACAGGCACTGAGCGAAGTTGAAAAAGTTATTGAAATTAGTGAGCAACAAAAAGCTGACTTTTTAGATGACATTAAGCACAACCGCCGCTTTAAAAGCCAAGTATTAAAAGCCCGTTTAGATGAAACCGAAGTTGCAAAATTTTCGGTTAATCAGCATAAGTTTCCAGGCTTTAGTATCGAAGCGCGTCTAGCTCGCTATTACCCATATGGTGATACCCTCACCCATGCCTTAGGTTATGTTGCCAAACTCAACAAAAAAGAGCTCACCAAACTGGAAGCAGAAGACCAAGCAACCAACTACCGCGCAACGCACGACATTGGTAAGCTAGGTATCGAAAAGTATTACGAAGAACTTCTTCATGGTGTAGTTGGTTCACAGCGCGTTGAAGTGAATAACCGTGGCCGAGTTATACGTACTTTAAGCCTCACACCCCCTGAGCCTGGTCACGACTTAGTACTAACTCTGGATATTGGCCTACAGCAAATTGCTCAGCACGCATTGAAGGATATGCGTGGCGCCATCGTGGTACTAGACGCTAAAGATGGTGGTGTTTTAGCCATGTATTCCAACCCAAGTTATGACCCTAACTTATTTGTGCATGGCATCAGCAGTAAAGATTATAAAGAATTATTAAACCCAGACCGACCACTTATCAACCGGACCACCCAAGGTCGCTATGCCCCAGCCTCAACGGTTAAGCCCCATATGGCAATTCTTGCCCTTGAAGAAGGACTGGTAACCGAGCAAACACAAATTTGGGATCCGGGCTTTTTCCAAATTCCTAACGTAGAGCACAAATGGCGTGACTGGAAACGTTGGGGTCATGGTCATGTTGATGTGTATCGTGCCATTGAAGAATCATGCGATACCTATTTTTATGATGTAGCTTATCGACTTGGTATTACAAAAATCAGCGACTTTATGTCGCAGTTTGGCTTTGGCGAGCTATCGGGTATTGATATTCATGAAGAAACTGCCGCCATTATGCCTTCTAGAGAATGGAAAGAAGCACGTTTTAGAGAATCATGGTGGCGCGGTGATACGATTTCAGTGGGTATCGGCCAAGGCTATTGGACCGCCACACCGATGCAAATTGCTAATGCTACCAACATCTTAGTGAATCGAGGTTTAGATCACCCGCCACATCTTGTGCAGGTAGCGAAAAAAGAAGACGAAGTAACACAGATTAATAATGATGAGAAACCACCTTTGGTACTCAAAAACCCTCATCATTGGCAAATTGCACTAGATGCCATGCACAACACCGTGCATAAAGTCACCGGCACCGCCCATAAAGCATTTAAAGGAGCAAATTACGACCCAGCAGGTAAAACGGGTACTGCTCAGGTTGTAAGTATTGCCCAAGGTGAGCGTTATGATGCTAAGTCACTTAAAGAGCGTCAGCGAGATAACGCTATCTACGTTGGTTTTGCTCCTTATAAAGACCCACAAATTGTGGTCTCTGTGGTGGTTGAAAACACCGGTGGTGGTAGTACGGTTGGTGCGCCAATTGCGCGTCAATTGATGGATTACTACTTTTCAGCTAACCCAATACAAATTGCCCAGAGTGATGCGCCATGATCCCATTAAATAAAAAGCGTTCAATATGGCAGCGCCTACACCTAGACTTTCCTCTGCTTCTAGCTCTGATGACGATGATGGTAGCCAGCCTTGCCATTGTATACAGTGCCAGCGGCCAAGACTCAGCGATGATGATACGCCACGCAACACGTATGTTTGGCGCTATCCTAGGCATGTTTATACTCGCGCAATTTTCACCTAATACATTAAAAAGCATGGTTATCCCTCTTTATTGCATCGGCCTTTTGATGCTGGTTGGGGTGTTGTTATTCGGGGTAAGTTCGAAAGGTGCTCAGCGCTGGCTTGATTTAGGTGTGACCCGTTTCCAGCCGTCAGAATTAATGAAAATTGCCGTGCCTATGATGGTTGCTTGGTATATTGGTCGCAACCATTTACCGCCTCGACCGCTGCACTTAATTATTGGTTTTGTGATTGTGATGGTGCCCACCATTTTAATTAAAGAGCAACCCGACTTAGGTACATCTATCTTGATTGCCAGTTCAGGTATTTTTGTATTGTTTTTATCTGGTCTTAGTTGGCGCTTGATTGGCTTTTTATCAGCGACAGTGGCATTAGCAGCTTGGCCGTTTTGGCATTACGTGATGCTTGATTATCAAAAGCAACGAGTACTGACCTTTTTAGATCCTGAAAGCGATCCGCTTGGCTCTGGTTACCACATTATTCAATCGAAAATTGCAATTGGCTCGGGAGGAATTGAAGGGAAAGGCTGGCTGCAAGGTACGCAATCGCAACTAGAGTTTTTACCTGAGCGTCATACCGATTTTATCTTTTCTGTACTGAGCGAAGAGTTTGGCCTGTTTGGGGTTTGTTTATTATTGTGTATGTACTTATTTATCATTGGTCGTGGGTTGTATATCGCAGTGAACGCTCAAGATGCGTTTGGTAAACTACTTGCTGGCGCATTAACACTGACCTTCTTTGTTTATGTATTTGTTAATATTGGCATGGTATCGGGTTTACTACCGGTTGTCGGTGTTCCGTTACCTCTGATAAGTTATGGTGGCACCTCAATGGTGACCTTAATGGCCGGATTTGGCATTATCATGTCAATCGCCACCGATAAAAGGATGCTTTTAAAATAATGACACAGCGAGTCAACTTCTTACTTATTGCGTTATTTTCTGTGCTGCTAGCAGCATGTAGTTCATCTTCGCAACAAGGCCGTTATGCCTTGGAGCATGATGCAGCCCCGCTTCGAAAACCAACCGAGCTGGAAATGCAAGATGCGATTGTCACTGCGGTTGTTAAAAGTGCAAGCGCTAGCCGTCCTTACGAGGTTCGCGGTAAACGCTACACGCCGATGCTAGATGAAACTGGCTATGCAGAAGAAGGCATTGCTTCGTGGTATGGTCGAAAGTTTCATAATTATCACACCTCAAACGGCGAAGTGTACGATATGTTTGCGATGACAGCCGCCCATAAAACGCTGCCGCTACCGAGCTTTGCCAGAGTAACAAATTTAGATAATGGAAAATCAGTGATTGTTCGCGTCAATGACCGTGGCCCATTTCATGATGACCGTATTATCGATTTATCTTATTCTGCGGCCTATAAATTAGGTTATTACCGAAAAGGTACAGCCCGTGTTAAGGTTGAGGCTGTTACCCTTGCCAATTCTGCCCCTCGTTTAAGCTACATACAGGTTGCAGCGGGAAGTACTCTTGCTAATGTTGAGGCGCTCGCGTTTCAACTTCGTCAGCAATATCATGTGCCAACAAACATTGTTGAAAAAGACGGGATCTATCGATTACGTCTCGGTCCAATTAAAGATGCCGCAGAAGCACAAGCAGTTTTAGAGAAGCTAAAACAAAACCAATTTCAGAACGCGTTCTTGCTTTACAGTGAGTAAGGCCTTTAGAATAGGTCAACGCGACATGTTTAACTTTAACCATTAATGAGTACGATGAAATCTATAAAATATAAAATCTTAAGTGGCGTTTGTGGCCTTGTTTGCACTGCTAGCGTATTTTCAGCAACAGCCCAAATCATCCCTGCCCCACCTCAAGTTAATGCGAAAGGTTACTTTCTGGTTGATTTCACCACAGGTAAAGTGATTGCCGAAGGCGAAGCAGATACCAAATTAGCACCGGCTAGTTTAACCAAAATGATGACCAGTTATGTAATTGGTACAGAAATCAAAGCAGGCAATATTGCGCCAACTGATATGGTTACTGTAAGCGAAAAAGCGTGGGCAAAAAATTTCCCTGAGTCATCAAAAATGTTTATCGAAGTGGGTAAGCAGATCAGTGTTGATGACCTTAACCACGGTATTATTATTCAATCAGGTAACGATGCTTGTGTCGCAATGGCTGAGCACATTGCTGGAAGTGAAAGTGCATTTGCTGATTTAATGAATGCCCATGCAGAAAAGCTTGGTATGACGAATAGTCACTTCATTAACAGCCACGGCTTAGATACTAACGAGCACTACACAACACCACGCGATATGGCAACATTAGGTGCTGCTCTTATTCGTGATGTTCCAGATGAATATGAAGTATACGCACAAAAATCATTTACATTTAATGGCATCAAGCAATACAACCGCAACTCATTGTTGTGGGATGAAAGCATGAATGTTGATGGTATTAAAACAGGCCATACATCAGAAGCAGGCTACAGCTTAGTTAGCTCAGCAACAAAAGACGACATGCGTTTAATCGCGGTAGTGATGGGCACAGAAAGCGAGCGTGCACGTAAAGTTGAAAGCAAAAAGCTATTAAACTACGGTTTCCGCTTTTTCGAAACAATCACACCATACAAAGCAGGCGACAGCTTTGCTGAGCAACGTATTTGGATGGGTAACAAAGAAAACGTATCGCTAGGTATACTAGAAGATACGCCAATTACTATTCCACGTGGCCAACGTAAAAACTTAAAAGCGAACTTCGAGCTTGATAAAACATTAGAAGCACCGCTTGCTAAAGGCACGAAAGTAGGCACGCTTTTCTTACAACTTGAAGGTGAAGAAATTGCACAATATCCACTAGTTACACTAGAAGAAGTGGAAGAAGGCAGCTTCTTTAGCAAGATTTACGATTACCTACGTTTACAGATCCAGTAATCTGGTCATAAAGTTTATAAACGCCTTGCATCGCAAGGCGTTTTTTTTTGTCTGAAAAATGATAGAATGCGCCCCATATCAGTCGCGCTGGGTCGAGTGCGTCGTAATCTAAGTTTGCTTAATATCAAGAAATGGTAGAGATCACTTCTTTTAAGCACACGCATTGTTTGAGGAGTCACCGTCGTGGTTCAACCTGTAAAAAATACTAAGTTTGACGAGTATTTAGATTTCCCTTGCCCATTCACATTTAAAATCATGGGCTTAGCAAACGTAAATCTGACGGATCAGATCCTAGAAAAGCTGCAACCAATTGCTCCGGGCGACTATGCGCCAAAGGTTAAACCAAGCAGCAAGGGTAATTACGAATCTGTGACGCTTGTAGCAACCGTTACAAGTAAAGAGCACATTGAAGAAATTTATAACGTGATCAGCAACATCGATGACGTACGTCACATGCTATAGGCCGATTACGGAGTAACTCGTGAGCGAAAGAGAATTAATCGTTCGTCAATTAGGTCGTCAGCGTTACATGCCAATTTGGCAAAAAATGCAATCTTTTACCGACACCCGTGATGAGCACACTGCCGATGAAATTTGGCTTGTAGAGCACGAGCCTGTATTTACGCAAGGCCAAGCTGGTAAAGCTGAGCACTTATTAAATACCGGTGATATCGAAGTGATCCAAGTAGACCGTGGGGGTCAAGTAACCTACCACGGACCGGGTCAGCAAATGATGTATGTGCTGTTCAACTTACGCCGTTTAAACATTGGTGTAAGAGAGCTGGTAACCTGGCTTGAAGAGTGCATTATCGACACGTTAAAAGACTATGACATTGATGCCTACGCAAAAGCAGATGCACCGGGTGTTTACGTTAACGATAGCAAAGTTGCTTCATTAGGTCTTCGCGTTCGCCGCGGTTGCTCTTTCCACGGTTTAGCACTTAATGTAAACATGGATCTTAGTCCATTTTTACGTATTAACCCATGCGGCTATGCTGGCATGAACATGGTGCAAACAACCGACCTTAACGGTCCGCAAAACCTCGAGCAAGCAGGTGCAGGGCTTGTAAAACACATGATTAAAAAGCTTAATGCTACTGTGGTTAAGCACACTGAAGGGTTTGAAAACGAATGAATAAACCAGTCAAAATGGAACCGGGCGTAAAACTGCGTGATGCAGAAAAAATGGCGCTGATCCCAGTTAAAGTTTTACCGACTGAAAAGAACGAAATGCTGCGTAAGCCAGAGTGGCTAAAAATTCGCTTACCAAAATCAACCGAGCGTATTGATGGTATTAAACAAGCGATGCGTAAACATGGTTTGCACTCAGTGTGTGAAGAGGCATCATGCCCTAACCTATCTGAATGTTTCAACCACGGTACAGCGACTTTCATGATTTTAGGTGCAATTTGTACTCGTCGTTGCCCGTTCTGTGATGTTGCCCACGGCCGTCCATTAAAGCCAGATGCAGCTGAGCCTGAAAAGCTCGCACTGACTATTAAGGACATGAAGCTGAGCTATGTTGTAATCACGTCAGTAGACCGTGATGACTTACGTGATGGCGGTGCACAGCATTTTGCTGATTGTATTCGTGAAATTCGTAAGCACAATCCAAATATCACAATTGAAATCTTAGTACCTGATTTCCGTGGTCGTATGGACAGAGCCCTTGATATCTTAATTGAGACGCCACCAGATGTATTTAACCACAACCTAGAAACAGCACCGCGTTTATACAAATTAGCGCGTCCAGGTGCTGATTATAAGTGGTCACTTGAGCTATTACGTCGTTTTAAAGAAGCACACCCAAATGTGAAAACGAAGTCTGGCTTGATGGTGGGTCTTGGTGAAGAGATCAGTGAAATCGAAGAAGTGTTACGCGATTTACGCGCACACAACGTTGATATGCTTACCGTAGGTCAATACTTGCAACCTTCTAAGCACCACTTACCGGTTAAACGCTACGTGCCGCCAGCAGAGTTTGATGGACTAAAAGAGTATGCAGATGAAATTGGCTTTACACATGCAGCTTGTGGCCCATTTGTTCGCTCAAGCTACCATGCTGACCAACAAGCAGCTGGTAAAGAAGTGAAGTAAGCCTTCTTACAGATGTCAAAAAGCCCGCATTAAGCGGGCTTTTTAATGTTCCAAAATATCAGCGCCCATAACGCGCTAAGAACATTTTCACGGTTTCGCTTATCACTTTGTTGTCTGAGTCGCCTTCTTGGCGCTCAAAGCCATACAGCAACGGATAAAAGATCAGCGACTTTAACTGATAAACAAACTGTTTTGCCGCAAACTCAACATCATCAATCGTTAACACCTGCGCTTGCACACCCGCTTCTAAAAACGCCACCAGATCTTGCATACAGCCCATGTTATTACTGGCTAATGATTTTGCTAAATCAGGTTGCTGTAACATTTGCATAAAAGCGACTTTCGCTACTTTTAAAAACTCTTCAGAGGTGAGTAACGTGACTTCTTGTTCAGCAATGCGTGTTAATTGCTCAGCAATTGGCAAAGCAGCATCAAACACCACCGCTTGCTCTTGGCGAACTTTTTCAAACATAAACACTAGAATAGCTTGAAACAACACATCTTTATTTTCAAAGTGATTGTATACGGTGCGCTTTGAGGCACCCGCTAAGCTTGCAACCTGATCCATACTTGTATGCTCAACACCCTGCTGAAAAAACAATGTTTCAGCTGCATTCAAAATATCTAATCGTTTTCTCTGTGATAATTTCATGGACCCCTCCGATAAGGGTTACTAGTGTAACGCAAAAATAAAAAATGCACTAGATAGTTTACTTTTATAGCAAACCATGAAAAACTACACCGTGTAGTTTACTTATGGTGACGATATGAAATTTCTAAAATGGCTCGCAATCGCCACTCTATGCATCGTGATAGGAGTGTTTATTATGAATAATCAATTAGCCGCTGAAGGCGTGAGTGAGAACAGCCACTCTGCGCAATTATCTGATGGCAAGTTCCACAATAGTGCTGAAGTAGAAAGACCCAGCTTTAAGAAAACGCTAGGTATCTTCAAACGCTTTATTACTGAAAAGAAAATTGATGCAGAGCCAAAGGGCGAGCTGCCTATGCATTCTGTTTCTCACGCTCAGCTTGAGCGTTTATCAAATGACACAGTGCATTTTGTAAAGCTAGGTCACTCCTCTATTTTAGCGAAAGTGTATGGCGAATACTGGCTATTTGATCCAGTATTTTCAGAGCGCGCTTCGCCTTTCTCATTCATGGGTCCAAAGCGCTTTCAGCCAACACCTATCAGCATTGCAGAGTTACCTAATATTGCCAAGGTGTTTATTTCACACAACCATTATGACCACTTAGATAAAGCAGCAATTAAACAGCTTGTTGATAAAACAGATTCTTTTTATGTGCCATTAGGAGTCGAAAACGACCTGAAAAAATGGGGCGTTGATGAACAAAAAGTGCATAGTTTTGATTGGTGGCAAGAGCAAAATATAGCTAATAGCCAAATTGTATTTACACCAACCCAGCACTTCTCTGGCCGAGGTTTAACAGACGGCAATAAAACCCTTTGGGGCTCTTGGGCTATTAAAGTAAATGACAAGCGCTTTTATTTTAGCGGTGACTCTGGCTATTTTGCTGGCTTTAAAGAAATTGGTCATCGTTATGGGCCATTTGATATCACCTTTATTGAAACCGGCGCTTACGACAAAGATTGGGCTGACATTCATATGACACCAGAACAATCAGTGCAAGCCCATCTCGATTTACAAGGTGATGTAATGGTGCCAGTGCATAATGGAACATTCGATCTCGCCTTTCATGCTTGGTATGACCCACTTAAACGTGTCGCTAAAAAAGCAGGACAGGAGCAAGTATCACTGAGTACTCCGCTAGTTGGAGAGGTTTTTAAGATTCAAGATACCGCGATTGATAAAGCGTGGTGGTAAAATTGGCAGGGTGAAAGGTGCATTATTATCCTTTCATCCTGAATAATTAGTTATTTGTAGACTCTTTCTGGACAGCCCCCCTTCGCGTCCCATATAGTGAAACCCTGTGCAATCAACCAGAAAAACTATGACAACTCACCTTAAGTATGCAAGTTTGGCACTTGCAGTTGGTTTATTCGGTTGCTCTGAGCAACCAACATCAAGCGCTGATGCAACAAGCGCAAGCAGCCATGAAGCCGTTAACATTGCCAATGTACGCTCACATATTAAAACCCTCGCCTCTGATGAATTCTTAGGCCGCGGCCCTTTAACTGAAGGCGAAACACTGACCATTAACTATTTAGCCGACGAATATAAAAAACTCGGCTTAAGCGGCAGTTTTAATGGCGAGTTTTTACAGCCAGTTACCATGGCAAAACTCACTCCAGATCAAAACATGACCTTAAAAGTAGGTGATTTAAGTTTTAATGCTGGCAGTGATTTTACCGCCCGTACGCAGCAGATTAATCCTGAAATCAACATTGATGGCTCTGATGTAGTGTTCGTTGGCTACGGTATTAATGCACCTGAATATAACTGGGATGACTTTGCAGATATTGATGTAAAAGACAAAACAATCATTGTACTTGTTAATGATCCTGGTTTTGCCACCCAAGACGACGCACTTTTCACCGGTAATGCTATGACCTACTACGGTCGTTGGACTTACAAATATGAAGAAGGTGCACGCCAAGGTGCAAAAGCGGTATTTATCGTTCACGAAACGGCTCCTGCAGCTTACCCTTGGGGCGTTGTAGAAAGCTCGAACACGGGTAGTAAATATACCTTAATCGACCAAGATAAAAACGCTTCTGACATCCCTGTAATGGGCTGGATTGACGAACAAGCGGCAAATGAAATATTTGCTCAAGCGGGTCTTGATTATCAAACCGAAAAGGCCAACGCACTAAAAGCTGACTTTAAACCTGTCGACTTAAAAGCGAAAGCAGCCCTAACACTGAAAAGCGATATCTCTCAAGCACAATCGCATAACGTTGTTGCAACGCTTAGAGGTAGCGAAACCCCTGATGAGTACATTGTAATTGGTGCACACTGGGACCACTTTGGCACCAAGCAAACTGATGAAGGCGTGAAAATCTACAATGGTGCTGTTGATAACGCATCAGGTAGCGCAGCAACGGTAGAAATAGCCCGTATTCTTACTGAAATGCATAAGAAAAAACCATTTAAACGCTCGATTATCTTTGCCAACTTTACGGCTGAAGAAACTGGGCTTATTGGTTCTGAGCAATTCGCTACTGGCGAAATTGTACCAACCAAGCAAATGGTCGCACTGCTTAATATTGATGGTATGAACGTACTTGATGGCGTTGACTACATATTACAATACGGTAAAGGCATGTCTGAAATGGAAGACTACCTTGCAGATGCAGCGAAAGCACAAGGTCGTCATGTAAAAATGGACCCTCGTCCTCAAAATGGTTTGTTCTTCCGCTCTGATCACTTCTCTCTAGCTAAGCAAGGCGTGCCTAGCTTACTATTTATGAGCTTAGGTGATACAGATCCTGATTACATCGCCCATAAATATCACAAAGAAGCTGACGACTATTCAGCAGATTGGTCGATGGGTGGTGTTGAGCAGGATATTGAGCTGATCGTAGATATTGCCGCTAAACTTGCTAATAACGGCGATTGGCCTAAGTGGAAAGCCGAGTCTGATTTCAAAACTCGTCGCTTACAAGACACGCAATAATCTTCGCTTAGATATAAAAAAACCGAGCTAGTTAGCTCGGTTTTTTATTGGTTAGTTTTACTTATTACTCGTTAATTTTAGCTTTAAGTGATTGTGCTTCTTCTTGCACTTCCTCTGGGCCATTGGCAATAACATCTTCAATGGCTTGCAGTGCTGCATCAAAGTCATCTATTTCGATATATGCTCGTGCTAAATCCAGTTTTGCTGAGTAACCACCACTTTCGGCATCAACATCAGTTGGGTTATCGCCGGCAAGTAAATCATTAAAATCACTTAACCCTACATCCATATCAATATCATCATAAGGTTCATGGTCGAGTGCTTCATCATCACTTTGCTCAAGTAACGAGTCGATATCGACAAACTCATCATCAGAAGGTTGTTGCGCTTGTTGCGCCTCTTCTATGTGCTCTACTTCAGGTTCAACTGGTTGCTCGCTTTCACCCTGTAAATCTTCATTTAACAGTGCATTAAAATCAACATCGAACTCACTGGCATCACTGATATCTGCTTCGTCTGGCTCTGCTAATTCATTTAACAGCGCATCAAAGTCGGTTTGAGTTAAGTCAGCCATAAAATCATCATCGATTTCATCGTCTGACATTTCACTCAAGTCAGTCTCATCGGCTAAATTTGACTCTAAATCAGCAATTGTTTGCTCAGCTGCTGTCGTATCATCAAGCTCAATATCGTCTAATTCGAATTCTGGGAAATCCTCTAATTCGTCTTGACTATCAGCCACTTCAGCATCAATCGGCTCTTCAATCGGTTGTACTGATGGCGCTTCGTTTTCTGAAGAAGAGAGTAAATCATCTTCAGGATCAAGCATGTCTTGTTCTGTAAATTCATTATCAAGCAAGATATCATCATCAAAATCATCGTCTAGCTGATCAAGTTCATTACCTGCTGCTAAAGAATTTGCAAGGTCTTGCTCCGCTTGGCTTAACTGTAATGGCGAATCAGCATCTAATTCTTCAGAAGCTTGTTCATCAGAGTCATCTAACTCAAAACCAGCTTCATCTAGCTCAAGCTCTGGGTACTCTTCTAACTCTTGGCTAGGCGTTACCGTATCTTGCTGCAGAGGCTCTTCTTCGCCTGCTAAATCAAACTCATCCGTTAAGTCTTCATCGGCTAGCGGATCATCGCCTAAGTCAATTTCAACCTCTTCAATATCTTGTTCAGGCTCATCAATTGACCAATCTGGTGCTGCGACATAATCGTCTTCTTCATCGATTTCACTTAATAACTCATCGACGCTTTTCAGTGATGGATCATCAAATTCATCAAGACTGTCATCTTCATCTAATAGCTCGTCGCTATCTTCGTTAAATTCATGATTTAGTGCCTCATCAATATCAACTTCGTCAGTATCATCTGCTTCATCTACTAACTCTGAGGCAACTGATTCAACATTTAAGTCATCTATTACTTGATCCGCATCTGCTAAATCTTCAAGAGACTCTTGCAGGTTTTCATCATGCTCAGTATTGATGTTTTGCTCGTGGCTTAAATCAGAAATTTGCGCTTCGGTATCTTGTTTCAGCTCATTTGTTTGTTGAATAAGCTCTTCAAGCTCGTCTTCAGAGTCTGAATCGTGTTCATCAATAGAATCCTCTTCTAATAATGAATCAATATCAGTCACATCTAATTCATCATCTTGCTCAAGCATGTCTTGAATATCATTGTCATCAACATCTAAGCCATCTTCATCCAAGAGTTCAGGCTCTTGCGGCTCTGCACCAACATCGTCAAGAAGTGAGTCGATATCATTAGTATCGAAATCATCACTTAGCTCATCTTCGTCGATTAAATCGTCTGCGCTTGGCTCTTCTGTTAGCTCTTCAGTTAACTCTTCAACAAGCTCTTCAGGTTCTTGTATCTCTTCAAGCTGTTGATCATCTTGAGCTTCATCTAAGAGAGAATCAATGTCACCCACATTAAGGGCATCATCAAGCTCATCTTCGTCGATTAAATCGTCTGCGCTTGGCTCTTCTGCTAATTCTTCAGTTAATTCTTCAACAAGCTCTTCAGGTTCTTGTATTTCTTCAGGCTGATGCTCTTCTTGTGCTTCATCTAAGAGTGAATCAATGTCATCAACATCAAGGGCATCATCAAGCTCGTCTTCGTCGATTAAATCGTCTGCGCTTGGTTCTTCTGTAAACGCTTCAACAAGCTCTTCAGATTCTTGTATTTCTTCAGGCTGTTGCTCTTCTTGCGCCTCATCTAATAATGAATCAATGTCATCAACATCCAGGGCATCATCAAGCTCGTCTTCGTCGATTAACTCATCTGCATTTGGTTCTTCGACTGATGCTTGTTCTTCTTGAACGTCATCTAATAACGAGTCAATGTCATCAACATCCAGCGCATCATCAAGATCATCATTTTCTAATGTATCGTTCTCTTCAGCTGCTGGCTCTGCTACTTGTGCTTCATCAATTAAGCTATCGATATCAAGATCATCTTCATCAATGAGTTGATCTGCATTTGGTTCTTCGACTGATGCTTGTTCTTCTTGAACGTCATCTAATAACGAGTCAATGTCATCAACATCCAGTGCATCATCAAGATCATCATTTTCTAATGCATCGTTCTCTTCAGCTGCTGGCTCTGCTACTTGCGCTTCATCAATTAAGCTATCGATATCAAGATCATCTTCGTCAATGAGTTGATCTGCACTTGGTTCTTCGACTGACGCTTGTTCTTCTTGAACGTCATCTAATAACGAGTCAATGTCATCAACATCCAGCGCATCATCAAGATCATCATTTTCTAATGCATCATTAAGATCTGAGGATGGCTCTTCGGTTTGCGCTTCATCAATTAAGCTGTCGATATCGAAGTCATCTTCGTCAATAAGTTCAGCTTCAACGTTCGTGGCTGATGCGTCATTATTTTCATCAAGTAAATCATCGATATCGTCTAGATTAACGTCTTGATTAGAATCAGTATTGTTTTGCTCATCAATTAAGCTATCAATGTCAAAATCATCTTCCGCGTCATCTTCTGCCAGCTCTTCACTAAGTGCTGCCATTTCATCATTCGCGTTATCTAATGAGTCATCGTCAGTATCAAAAAGGTCGTCAATGTCATCA
The DNA here is from genome assembly GCF_005886115.1 of Pseudoalteromonas sp. S4492. Classification (NCBI taxonomy): domain Bacteria; kingdom Pseudomonadati; phylum Pseudomonadota; class Gammaproteobacteria; order Alteromonadales; family Pseudoalteromonadaceae; genus Pseudoalteromonas; species Pseudoalteromonas sp. S4492. The sequence goes on along the minus strand of NZ_PNCP01000006.1, from coordinate 70,726 downwards.
GCACTTAAAATATCACCAGACAAATCTGCCTGAGGCTGCTCAACATCTAGGTCTATTTCATCACCTAAACTGTCATCATCAGTTTGATCGAAATCTTGCTGTAAAAATGCATCTAAATCATCATCGTCGCCAGCCATAGTTGATGATTCATCATTAAATTCGATGTCATCACTTAATAAACCCTCTAACTCATCTTGGTTTAAAATACTGTCATCTTCATCAAAGCTATCATCAATACTGTCGTCGAAAATAATGTCGTCATCTGGCAGCATATCTTGATCTAAGTCATCATCTAAACGCACACTTAAATCATCGTGGTCTTCAATTGGATCAGGTACTAGAGGGTCGCTTTCGACCATAGGTTCTAAATCGTCATTAGCCTTAAACGTTGGGCTTTGAGGTAAAAACTCATCGTCATCGCTGGCACTCGTATCATCACTAGGGCTATTGCGTTTTTTCAAAAACATTACAACGGCAGCAATGATCAGTAATGCAGGAATAAACATTAATGCACCGAGAACAAATGGATTACTCAGTAAATTCGAAAAGTTAAACCCACTGTCCTCTTCAATCTTTTTTGCTTTTTGCTGCTCGATAATTTCATTTTGTTTAGTTATCAGCTCTTTCAGCTGTTTTTGAATTTCACTGTCTTGGCCAAGCTGATCGCGAACAGTTTCAAGCTCTTTAGAAATACCGGTAAGTTGCTTTTTGAGCTTGTTGTTCTCAGCTAAGATTTCTTCAACGTTTTCAACCGATGATTTAAACTGCTTTTGAAGCTCTACTAGTTGCGTGCCCTGCTCTGTTTTAATGGTGTTGATTTCTTGTTTAAGCTCTTGTTTTGCTTCGTCTACATCAACTTTGCGAGCTTGAGTTACTTTCTTTTGCGATTCATTAATTTCAGCAGTGGTCAGTGTGCCGTTTTTCTTTTTCTCCCAAAGCTCATCATCTTGTTCAGAACGTGCTTTTGCTAGCGTCGGATTGACCGCACGCATCTCTGAAATCGTTGGGATTTTTAGGTATGCGCCATCACGCATGTGATTCAAGTTTTGGTCTAAAAATGACGATGGGTTTTTGTCATACAGAGCTTGCATGACCTGATAAATACTGACAGAGTTGTCTGGACGAATTTTAGCGGCAATGCGCCATAGTGTATCGGTCGGCTTAATCGGACCAATTGAGCGCCCCTGCGCACCGTAATCGACACCTTTAGGGCCTTTAAGTGTGGAGCCTTCATCAGAGTATGTCGGTGTTACCACCAATGCAGACGCTAATATGAAGAGTGTTGCTAAACCGCGCATGCTGATCCTTTATGTTTTAAATGTTAACGCAGCAACCTTGGTTGCTTAAACATCAAGTAATTCTTGCAGAATTGATTCTTAATTATGCTTTCTTGCAAGCTCTATTCCAGCTGCAAACTATAACTTAGTTGCCTTGCAATATCTATTGCAACACCTTGATAGTAAATAGCTTAAATATTAGCGGCTGAGAGACTTTTTTATTGTTATCGTTAAGTTTATACGCTTTTACAACGTATGCGGCAATAATTTGGCAGTGAATTCACAAAAAAAGCGGCAAATTGCCGCTTTCTGTCAAATTTAGCTCAGCCTAAATCATCAGATTTATAAATAATTTGCGATTAGCTCTTCAGCAATCTGCACACTATTTGTAGCTGCACCTTTGCGCGTATTATCACTTACAACCCACATATTTAAACCATGTGGATGCGAAATATCAGCACGTAAACGACCTACGTATACAGTATCGTTACCACTTGCATCTGACACAGCCGTTGGGTAATCAGCTAAGTCTTCAATAAACTCTACACCAGGTGCATCGTTTAATAGCTGTTTAACATGTTCGATATCTACTGGCATACGCGTTTCAATATTAATCGCTTCACTGTGACCAAAGAACACGGGAACACGAACACAGGTAGGGTTAACCACAACACTGTTATCACCTAAGATTTTTTGTGTTTCGTTAACCATTTTCATTTCTTCGCGGGTATAACCGTTATCTTCAAAGCTGTCGATTTGTGGGATCACGTTAAAAGCAATTTGTTTAGGGAAAACGGCATTATCCATTGGGCGAGCATTCATTAAGTTTGCTGTTTGCTTGGCTAGTTCATCAACCGCTTCTTTACCCGCACCCGATACGGCCTGATATGTTGATACGTTAATGCGGTCAATACCATAAGCATCATAAATTGGTTTTAACGCCACCAGCATTTGAATCGTTGAACAGTTAGGGTTTGCAATGATGTTGCGATTTCTGAAATCCGCCAAGCTTGATGCATTCACTTCAGGAATAATTAATGGTACATCGTAGTCATTACGAAAGTGTGAGGTATTATCAATTACGACACAGCCTGCTTCTGCCGCAATCGGTGCGTATTTTTCAGAGACACTGCCGCCTGCTGAAAATAAACCAATATGAGCTTGGCTAAAATCAAACTCTTCGACATCGATTACTTCAATGCTCTCACCGCGAAATTGAATTTCTTCGCCGGCACTACGGCTGCTCGCGAGTAAAAATAATTGGTCTACCGGAAACTTACGATCTTCTAAAGTTTCGATAATTTGACGACCCACTAAACCTGTGGCACCTAAAACGGCTACATTAAATTTTTGCGACATGTGTTTTCCTCTTTTGAATAAAGCAAATGGCTTTATTCGTTAATTCTAAATCCCAGTGCAGCTAATGCGCCTTCACATGCACTGTTTGCAGCCACAGACAACGTACTAAACTCGCGTCGTGGCGGGTAATTCTTACGTAAACTATCAAAGCCTTCGCTTGCTAATTTACTTCGTAGAATGCCATCGTCGCGACGCACATCATAAATTAAGTGCACCAAGCGACCTATATCGTCAAGGTTAAAGGTTTCACCTAGCGTGACAGAGTGGCTAATTGGCTCAGGCAAAAAGTCGTCCAGAGACTTAAGCGCTGCGATACCTTCAAGCTCACACACTTGCTGATACAGTATTTGTGTACCGCGGGCTTTGCCTTCAAGTGTATGCCCTGCAATATGCACACTGGCATAACGCACATATTCAAGCAGAGGAGTCAGTATATTGGGTTCGTTTTCCCAAACATCAAGCACACAATCTAATTTTGCGCCTTGCTCAAACAATGCTAGTAATGCTTGGTTATCAATCACATCACCTCGGCTTGCATTGATAATCGTCATACCCGGCTTAAGTGCTTTTAAGCGTGTTTCGTCTAGCATGTGCAAGGTTTTATGTGGCCCTTGCTTAACTAATGGCACGTGAAAAGTCACAATATCAGCTTGAGCTAGTAATGTGTCTAACTCAATATGCTCTGCAAGCTCACCGGCTTCATATTTAGGTGGATCACATAACAGCACATTCATGCCAAGCAAGCTTAACTTATCACGTAAACAGCTACCTATACTGCCAACGCCCACTATGCCGATGGTTTTGCCTTGTAATGAACTGGCGTTTTCTTGGCTCAAGGCATATAAGCTACTAATTACATATTCCGCTACCGCCACAGCATTACACCCTGGGGCGCTGCTAAATGCGATATTTCGCTCAGCAAGTAACTCGGTATCAATGTGATCAACACCTATGGTTGCTGTGCCCACAAATTTTAATTTATCTGCTTGAGAGAGTAAGGCTTTATCTACATTAGTAACTGAACGGGTTAACAAAATATCGACCCCGACTAGCTGCTCGGGTTGAAGATTACGGCCATCAAATCGCTCAACATCACCAAAATCGGCAAAGTACTGCTCAACCAATGGCATATTTTGATCTGCAAGAATTTTCATTTGTGTGTCCGAGAGGCAGAAAGTGGCGCTATTGTAGCGAATTTATCAGTATTCGGATAGGTAACAACTAAGACGATTTTGGGGTAATTTATAACAAATGAAAAAGCCGAGCTATTGCTCGGCTTTAAGCAAATACTGGAGAGGTTTAACCTTTATATTTGCTCATTACTAATGTGGCGTTAGTGCCACCGAAACCGAAGCTGTTAGACATAACTGTATTTAGTTCAACGTCTTTACGCTCAGTTACAATGTTTAGACCTGCAGCTTGCTCATCTAGTTCATCAATGTTGATAGATGGAGCAACAAAGTTATGCTCAAGCATTAACAGCGAGAAGATTGCTTCGTGAACGCCTGCTGCACCTAAAGCGTGACCTGTCATCGCTTTGGTTGCACTGATCATTGGCGAGTTACCACCAAATACTTCTTGAATAGCACCAAGCTCTTTCACATCACCAACAGGCGTTGAAGTACCGTGAGTATTTAAGTAATCAATACCGCCTTCAAGACCTTGCATTGCTTGCTTCATACAACGTACAGCACCCTCACCTGATGGAGCTACCATGTCGTAGCCGTCAGATGTTGCACCGTAACCTGTGATTTCTGCATAGATGTGCGCGCCACGAGCAAGTGCATGCTCAAGTTCTTCAACAACAACGATACCGCCACCAGCAGAGATAACAAAACCATCACGGTTTGCATCATAGGTACGTGATGCTTTCTCTGGTGTTTCATTGTACTTAGTAGACAATGCACCCATTGCATCGAATTCCATTGCGAGTGTCCAGTGAAGCTCTTCACCACCACCTGCAAAGATGACGTCTTGCTTGCCTAATTGAATTTGCTCAACCGCGTGACCGATACAGTGTGCAGATGTTGCACAAGCTGAACTTAGCGAGTAGTTAACACCTTTGATTTTAAATGGTGTTGCAAGACACGCCGAAGTCGTGCTCGCCATAGTACGTGGTACCATGTAAGGACCAACACGTTTTACGCCTTTTTCACGTAAAATGTCAGCGGCTTCAACTTGCCACTTAGATGAACCACCACCTGAACCCACTAATAAACCAGTGCGCTCGTTTGAAACTTGATCTTCACTAAGGCCTGCATCTTCAATCGCTTGTGCCATAGAGATATAAGCGTATGCCGCTGCATCGCCCATAAAGCGCATTGCTTTACGATCAACAAACTCTTTAACATCAATATCGATTTTGCCAGATACGTTACTACGTAGGTTGTAGTCAGCAAACTCTTGGTTGAACGCGATACCACTACGGCCTTGTTTTAATGATTCTAATACTTCTTCTTTGTTGTTACCGATGCTTGAAACAACACCGATGCCCGTAATAACGGCTCTTCTCATGGGTAATTACCTTAGCTCTATACTAAATTGTGTTCTATTTTACGCTGAAATTACTCTCGAAGTGGTCAGCTTTCTAGCGTACACATGTACTCTGAATGTCTAGCTTATAAATAACGCCAGACTATTTCAAAGAAAACACGTAAAATAATGAAAAAAAGTTTGTAGTTAATTAGTTAAACCATGATCAAAAACGCACATATTCATTTTAATCACCTTGGTACCCCTGTCGCCGATCAGTTTGACGATGTTTATTTCTCTAATGATGATGGCTTAGCCGAATCACATTATGTGTTTTATCAACAAAACCATATCCCGCAACGATTACAAAATCATGACCGTAACCACTTTGCCATTGCTGAAACAGGCTTTGGTACCGGGCTTAACTTTTTAAATACATGGCAACACTTTGCAGCTCACCTTGATAGGCAGCATGCAGAGCAAGAAGTTCAAAATCAACACGACCATAGTGGTAAAAAAAGTGTTACCCGCCTGCACTTTATCTCTTTTGAAAAGTTCCCTATTAAGCGTGATGACCTCGCTCAAGCACTCAAAGCCTGGTCTAATTTAACTGAATATAGTGAGCAACTAATTGCTCAATACCCAATTAATTTGGCCGGCTGCCATCGCCTTGAATTTGCTGGCGGCAAACTAGTACTCGACCTTTATTTTGGTGACGTACAAGACAGCATTGATGCCATGAGTTACCCAAGTGAAGGAGTTGTCGATGCGTGGTATTTAGATGGTTTTGCTCCAAGCAAAAACCCAGATATGTGGCAACAGAGTTTGTTCAACAAAATGCGGGCTATCTCTAGAGCAAATGCCACACTCGCCACTTTTACGGCCGCAGGCTTTGTCAGAAGAGGACTCATCGAAGCAGGCTTTAGCATGAGTAAAGCTAAAGGCTATGGTAAAAAACGCGAAATGCTGATTGGCGAGCTAACTGAGCCTAATGAGCAACAATCAGGGCCAGCGTACTTTGCTCATCAGCAAAGTGAATTGAGTAATGTGGCTGTTATTGGCGGTGGTATTGCCAGTAGCAGTGTACTGTATTCACTGGCAAAAAGAGGCCTAAAAGCCACGCTTTTTTGCCAAGATGAAGCGCTTGCCATGGGCGCTTCTCACAATGTACAAGGGGCTGTTTATCCGCATTTGCAAGCGAAGAACTCACCGCACAGTGAAATGTTCGCTCATAGTTTTTTATATGCGATGCGTCTTTACCAACAATTACTTGATGATGGTTTTGACTACCCCCACCAGTGGTGTGGTGTATTACAACATGCGGTTAAACAAGGCCTAGCTGATAAACATCAAAACCTTGCCGATAAAGAACTTTGGCCAGCTGAATTATTGCGGAATGTAAGCGCCGAAGAAGGCGACGAAATTGCCGGCGTGGAAACGGGTTATTCAGGTGTGTTCTTTGCAAAAGGCGGCTGGGTAAATCCACCAGCCCTGGTTACAGCACTCTTTAATGCAGCAAATTCGTTAACTGCGACTACCAATAATAAAATGGACAGTCACTTTAATTGCCATATTGAAAAGCTCGAGAAAACCGCTGATGGCTGGTTATTACACACAAAAGAGCAAACATTCGGACCATTTAGCGATGTGATTAATTGTGCAGGTGAACACAGTGACCAGTTTAGCCAAACTCACGCACTGCCTGTTGTTGGTGTGCGCGGCCAAGTCTCGCATGTGCAAGCAAGCGAGCAGTCAAAACGCCTAAAGACAGTGCTTTGCCATAAGGGCTATTTTACTCCTGAATATCATGGCCATCATTGTATGGGCGCAACCTTTGAAAAAAACTCAAAAAGCCGTGAAGTTAAAGAGCAAGACAACCATACCAATCGCGAACAACTATTAAGTTTTTACACAGACAGCGAGTTTGCAACGACCTTAGGTGAAATAACAGCGGCAAAAGCAGCTGTAAGATGTACCTTCATCGACCATCTACCTATGGCTGGTGAGTGGGCTGAACAACGTGATTATATAAGTGCGTTTGCTAATTTAAGATTAGGTAAGCGATATCAGTACCAAGCGCTATCGAAACCTCAGCAAGGCTTGCATCTTCTCACTGGCTTTGGCGCAAGAGGCCTGTGCAGTGCCCCTCTATGTGCTGAGCATTTAATTGCTTGTTTAAACGATGAACCAAGACCATTTAGCGAACGCGTGAGCCAAGCTATCCACCCCGGCCGTTTTATTGTTCGCGACCTAATTCGCAATAAAATTTAAGGACAGGATGGGGCTTTAATTAGCCCCGTTATTTTCTTGATTACAATTTCGTTTTTAGTTTCCCCTTTAAAAATATATTCACACCCCAAGCTCTTTAGTAACACAGCAATTAGAAGGAGTTTGATATGAAGACCTTAATCATTGGCGCAACGGGTCAAATAGGTAAAATGACCACCGAAAAAATGCTGGCCAGCGGTCATGATGTAGTGGCTTTAGTTCGAGACAAAAGCAAGCTGAGTGCGCTTGAAAGTAATCATTTAACGATTGTAGAGCAAGACCTCGAAAACGATTTTAGCCGTGCCTTCGAAGGGGTTGAACAAGTGATTTTTAGCGCAGGTTCTGGCGGCGCTACGGGTGCAGATAAAACCTTACTGATAGATTTATGGGCCGCAGTCAAAGCGATTAATTATGCGGTAGATGCCAAGGTTAAGCACTTTATTATGGTCAGCTCCATTGGTGCTGATGCCCCAGATAATATTGAAAGCAGTATAAAACCATATTTAGTTGCAAAACATATGGCTGACCAACATTTAATCAATAGCGAATTAAATTACAGCATTGTCAGACCTGGCACGCTATTAAATGATGCAGCAACGGGGCTATTAACCACCACGCGCCCTGCAACGCGCCAAGATGCGGTGATCAACCGTGAAGATGTAGCAGACACCCTGCTATACCTTGCTGAACGTACACCGAAAAAACCGCAAGTGTTTGAATTGTTTAATGGTGATAAGTCAATCGACAACCTACTAAGCGATTGATTAGGTATGAATACGTATGCATAAGAAATAAGATTGAGAAAGCGCGTAAAGCACTTTAGTTTATTGTTTACATAATAATAACAAAGGTGCTTTATGCGTCATTTTGCTTTTCTTTTTTGCTTTACTTTTACGTCGGCTTGTTTTGCCGCACCGGTAAAAGTTCAAAGTTACAGTGGCGATACCTCCCTTCCCCACAAATTATTGATCAGCGCCATTGAACGGGCTGACTTAGAGTATGTTCACCCTTACGAAACCAATAAAGATATCTCTAACGCACGTATCTTAAACGATGTAAAAAACAACCAGCTGGATGTGATGTGGAGCATGACATCCACTCAGTTAGAGCAAGATTATCAAGCCGTTTATATCCCCTTATTTCGTGGCTTACTTGGCATGCGAGTAGCAATAGTGAAAGCACAAAACCGCGAACTGTTTAGCTCGGTAACTAGCTTACAAGATTTAAAACGTTTCACCGCTGGGCAAGGTAAAACCTGGCCAGATACGAAAATATTAAAAGCAAATCAACTACCCGTTGTTACCACATTAAAATACCCTAACTTGTTCCCAATGCTTGAAGGCGAACGCTTCGATTACTTCCCGCGAGGGGTGAATGAACCTTGGGATGAAATTGCCAATCACTCAGAGCTTAACCTCACTGTAGAGCCGCATTTGGTGATTAAGTACACCGCACCACTTTACTTTTTCGTCAACAAAAACAACCACACACTTCATAAACAGCTAAATGATGCGCTAAACGAGATGATTGCTGATGGTACATTTAACGCCATGTTTTTGGCAGACAGCCAAGTACAAACGGTTTTATCAAAAGCCAACTTAAGCTCGCGTCGCGTTATTGAGCTAGATAACCCAACGTTATCGTCGAACACACCTAATAAAAATAGCCCTTTGTGGTTTAACCCATTTCAATGAGCGCACAATGAAATCATTAAAATATAAAATGACCTTGGCACTGTCTTTGTGCCTTTTACTGAGCGTGATCTTCGTGATCAGTGCAAACTATCTGCTCGCAAAGTCGAGTCAAACACAACAATGGCAAGACGACATCACGGCTCTCAATGAGCAAATGCAGGTTATTTTAGCCGAGCCAGTATTCTCTTATGATGAACCGTTAATCAATCAGATTATTAAAGCCTTTTCGCAAAACAAACATGTACATAGCATTTCAGTGACAGATCATCGCAATAAGCCACTTGCTTCTATCACTAAACAAGGCAATAGCACATCGGTTAGCAAAACTATTGATTTGCACTATTTAGATAATTTAATTGGTCACATAAAAATTGGTTACTCACAAAAAGCACTGCATAGCACCATTGCTGAGTCGACACGTACCATGTTTATTACCTTGCTGGTCTCTTTTATCACCTTAGGGGCGGTGATTATTTATATCGTGCGGCTATTAGTGATAAAACCAATCGATAGCGTAAATAGCCTTGTTGATGAAATTGTCAAAGGTGAAGGCGACCTTACAAAACGTATTAGCTATCAATCTAATGATGAAATAGGCTATTTGGTCGATGGTTTCAATCGATTCATAGCGCAAGTGCAAGAAATAATTACAGAGCTAGGCATTACAGCCAGTGAGCTTGAAATGATAGCCAGCACAGTAAACGAAGCATCTGTGCGCTCTAAAAACGAAGCCGAGCTTGAATATAACCGCACTGATTCAGCAACCAATGCGCTTAGTCAGTTAAGTGAAGCAACCAAAGAGATTGCACAAGGAGCCAATCAAACTGCACAGCAAACAACCGACGTACATCGCTTATGCCAACAAGGCGAACAAAATATGAATGCCAATGGCAACATGGTTGATGAATTAGCTGCACAACTCGACCATACATCAAACGTAGTTAAACAACTAAACGCCAGTAGTAATGAAATTAGCCAAGTGCTCGATGTTATAAAAAGTATTGCTGAGCAAACCAATTTACTGGCTCTAAATGCTGCTATTGAAGCGGCTCGTGCTGGTGAATCAGGCCGTGGCTTTGCTGTAGTAGCCGATGAAGTAAGAGCGCTTGCCAGTAAAACCTATGATTCAACGTCTGAGATTGAGTCGATTATTGTATCGCTACACAACAATACTTCTGATTGTGTAACCGCAACTGAGCAAAGTAAGTCACTCAGCGATAAAGTGAGCCAAGCAAATCAAAAAAGCCAAGCGGTGTTTAAAGATATTGCTAAACAAATCAATACCATTAATCAAATGAACGAGAGCGTTGCAGCAAGTTCTGAAGAGCAAACCAGTGTGACCGCTGATATCTTAAATACCATGCAGCTTATTAACCAAGGCGCTAAGAGCCTATCGCAAGAAGCTCAGCACCTCGATAACACCATAGGCCAGCTCAATGAACTAGAACGTGGCATTGTTGCTAAACTGGGTTTGTTCAAATACTAAAAGCCATAATTCCCTGCCACGCAAGTTGCAGGGAAAGCACCGTTAACACTAAACGAAAAATCTTTTTAAATTTATCTGACGAAATGCGGTGCAATAACTTAAGGCCAAGCCAAGTACCTAAAGCACCGCTCATTATCATGAGCATAACCAGCGGCAACCACTGCCAAAATGCAAAACCCACAGTCCCATATAAAATCGCTTTTAAGGTATGTTGTACTGTCATGCAGCTTGAAAAAGTAGCGGTAAATTTAAGCTTATTATAATTATTGACATATAAGCAGCTGCCAACCAAAGGCCCACTTGCCCCTACAAACATCGAGATAAACGTGGTCCAAAGCCCTGCGAGAACGCGCCATAACTTTGAGGTTTCTCTGAGCTTTGGCGTCACACCCCACAGTAAATAAAGCACAAAGGCAGCGACCACTATTTTCATTAATTCAAGGGGAATTGATGTTACAATCGTTGAGGCAACCAGCGCACCTAAGACTCCCCCTAAAGAAAAGTACACAAACATTGCACCATCAATATGTTTATACGTGAACAAAAAGCGGTTTGCATTAGAGCCTAACTGCACTAACCCATGGACAGGAATAACCACACTCATAGGAAGCATAGATGCCATGATCACCAGCAGCATTAATCCGCCACCCGCACCAAAAGCTGCTGAAATCATTGAAGTAAAGCCCGCAACCACAATGAGCATGATTGTGCTGATCGGACTTAATAAATCTCCACTCAAAAACTGCCAACTGATCAAATCCATTGTTACGCTTTAAATAGTGTGTTTGATATAACGCTACCATGACTCACCACTATTAGCGATATATTGGAAAATAGTTTCGACTAAAAGACCATATCAACCAAAAGAGAAGTGCCCCTAAATTTACAACTGGTCAGACTTGTTGTTTATTTTGTTAAACCGATGGTATATAACTATGCCCATAACACAATAAAATTGAAGGCACAGCATGACACTGATGAATGTAAGTACACAAGGATCTGTTGCTATCTTAACTATGACAACAGCTGAAAATCGCCATAATCCTGCTTTTGCAGAGGCTTTTTTAACTTGCCTTGACGAAATCGAACGTAATCCTGAACACAAAGCACTCGTGATCACTTCAAGCAGCGAGAAATCATGGAGTTTGGGCATAGATACCGATTGGCTTATGCCGGCATTAAAAACACAAAAATTTGCTGAAGTAAGTGGCTTTATGCACTCAATGGATGCGGTATTTAAACGCCTATTACTCTTCCCAATGCCAGTAATTGCAGCAATTAATGGCCACGCGTTTGGTAATGGTGCAATTTTATCGTGCGCCTGTGATTTTAGGTTTATGCAAAGCGACCGTGGTTTTTTCTGCTTCCCAGAAGTTGACTTATCAATCCCGTTTTTACCGGGCATGCTCGCCTTCATTAAAAAAGCTATTCCAGACTATCGTTTTAACGAGATGATGCTAACAGGCCGCCGCGTTACCGCAGGCGAACTTGCCACGGATCATGTTATTGAACAAGCCTGCCCAAACAAAGAAGCTTTATTTAATACCGCCCTCGAATTTGCCAGCCAGTTCGATAAAAAACGCGCAATTTTCGCCGAGCACAAAAAGCGCCTACACAAACACATCATCGACACCATTGATATAGAAAACAAACCGATTATTGATGCCGTTCAGTTGATTGTTTAGGAAACAAACGCTGTTACTGGACAAAGGTGTCTTCAAGTTGAAGGCACCAAAAATTACACAAAGTAACTAGCAGTAATACAAAAACAACTTAAAGTTCTAAAACCAAACCCGTAAAGTATTTAAATTAGATCTAATAAAAAGAAACTAAATATCTTTAAAAAATTTCTAGCTGCACCATAAATATTGCGTATTTTAAAACCAAAATGCCTCAAAAACTTGAATCCCCCTTATTTTAAGCAAAGCTTTATCTCATGCAGTTAATTTTTTACCTCGCTATATGTAGTTAGTATAAATTAGTAAAAAGTATTAAGGAGATAAATATGAGATATGGAATATTATTAGTCTTATTAACATTCTGTGGTTGCACGACTAATCACTTCTCAGAAGCTATTTTATATAAGCAAAAAAGTAATAATATCTACGAAATCCCATCAACCGGAAATAATCCAATTTACGTCGACACTGATTCTGTATTTCAATTAAAAATTGATTACCTTCAGCCTGGCTGGATCCATAACGGTGAGTCAAGTCCTACCTTAGACGATGATAAATATAAAGGATTCGAAAAAAAAATAACCTCCCACCTTTTCGGGAAAGAGCTTTGGCTCTTAACAAGGATTGAGAGTTTGTCAGCAGAAGATGTATTAGAGAGACAAAGCAAGACCTACTACAAAACGACAAACATAAAAATAAACTCAGAATCTTATGCTAAAGTGGCATTAGATACTTCTGAGAAAATTGTTTTTACTCATGGTGCAGATAACCCTTATAGGATTACATTCAAATTATATGAGGTTGAAGGGTTTGATTTAAAAAAAGCTGCTGTAAGAGCTTACGATGACAGCCCTGGTTTAGCTGGCATTTTTATTACAATAGGCCAAACAATTAGCTCTACTTTAGGCAGTTTAGCAGGCTCAATTGTTACTGACCTTTGGAAAAGCGCATCTGAAGAGCAACTTTTCATAGAAAGGATTTTACTTGAAAACGATGCAACTCTGGAGTTTCAAGGCACTATACATATACTCAGGAAAGATGGTGTCCTTGGTGTAAACCTTCCCTTGAAGAGAACTTCTTATGTGCTATACGACAAGTTTAAGTCCGAAGGCTGGGATACTAATTATTCAGATAAATCAAGCTATGAAAAAATGAAAATGGAGAAAGATACAGACATCGATATTAGCCAACAATTCGCCAACAAGATTGATAAACGCTCCTATATAAAACTAGAACTGACAGAAGCTATATCAGGCCCAGCAACAGAGGGGTTAAAAGCAAATGGGTTTATTTCTACTCAAGAGCATATATCGTTTATTAACTCTATTAAAGTGGATTAGTCAAATGGCAAATCATTTTTAATTCGAAGTAAAATTGCATTTTTATAAATATTTTAGGCAATAAAAAAGGCCGCTCTGAGAGCAGCCTTTTTCATATTTGGTGGAGCTGGGGGGATTTGAATGAGCGTCCAACCCCAAACTTTAAAGGGCTATAGCAATGCTAGTGTATTTATTGTGTAGTTCCTTTTTTAGGGTTGTCCGTTAATTTTAAATATAACCATGAAGGGAAAACTTTACTTTGTTGTCCCATAATATATTTTAAGGTTCTCATGAAATCAGCTATCGAGCAATCAAACTAATGATAGAAATTCTGTAACTGTGACATGTAAGGCTGGATTCTACTATTTTACAATAGTCAACAAGTAACACAGTTTGGCCAAAAGAGTCACACAGTTTTCAAACTCAAACATGGGTTATACCCGCTAAGGTAGAACCCATGTTATTGAGCTTCGATTTTTCCCCACAACATAGTCGTAGTTGAAAAATAGGTTTCACTGTTATTTTTATTATTTCAAAGATTGTATTTAAATAATCAACTAAACGCCAAAGCAACTACGACGACACCAAAGTAACTATGATGACACCAAAGTAACTACGACGACACCAAAGCAACTGCGACGACACCAAAATAGGAATTTGTTTATAAAGCATGGTAGATAGTTTTTCGATTTTTACCCACCTCAAGGTCGTAGTTGAAAGAAGGAATATTGCTCATTCACAATAATGTAAATAAGCACTATTGCGGCAGAAATTCAGTCACAACACTGCTTATTTACACTATTACGAACAATGTGAAATATTAAATAAGTAACAAGTGAGAGCATTTTGAACACTCTTAAGCCTGGTTAATAAACAGGTATTCACAAGCGATAGTTTTCGTTATATCCCCAACGTTTCGTCGTAGTTAAAAATACCTATTTATTAATTACTTATATAAATAAAATACCATATACTAAAACCTAAATACGCTTGATAAAACTTGGGGAAATAATGCTGACTGTTTACGTTGATATGGATGATGTTCTTTGTGATTACTCAACTAAGATCTGTGAGAAAAAAGCTAAATCGTCAGCTACTCCATATCCACAAAGTGAACCTGGTTTTTTTAGAAGCCTAGAGCCTATAGAAGGTGCTTTAATCGCTATAGGACAGTTAAGGTCTCGAAAAGATATTGATTTGTATATTTTAACAGCCCCGTCTACCAAAAATCCTCTGTCCTACACAGAGAAAAGGTTATGGATTGAAGACAAATTTGGATATGAAATGACCTCTAACTTAATCATTTGCAGTAATAAAGGGCTTCTCAAGGGTGACGTCCTAATTGATGACCATAGCAATGGGCGTGGGCAAGAGCATTTTGAGGGAAAGCTAATTCACTTTGGGCAGAGCGACTACCCAAATTGGGAAGCTGTATTAGAATATTTTACAGCTCAATTCTAAGCATAGCGAAATAAGTTAAACTTAATCAGTTTTATCGTTCTTTTTAACGTTATGTATAGAGTATAAAACCGTGAAGGTTAAGATTAGTGCAGGAATAAACCAAAGCAATTCAATAGACATTTTCATCCCTTAGAGCTTACTTTTTCATCGTTACTGATTGAATTCATGGTGTCCACACTCTTTTTTGTCAGTAAATAATATGCATGACAAACACAAACAATCGTAATAATGAACGCGAGAAGAATATAGATACCTAGTGTCACAGCACTTTCCTCACCTCAGCTTTGTTATAGTGAAATACTAACTATTAGTAAGTAACAAATATACTCAACAGCAGCCAAATAGCAATTACTTCCTCTAAATCAGATAACGTTACCGTTTACATCAACGAGAGTTATCGCATCGATATCATAAATTCCCAGTTCTACGTCTTTGTAACGAACATCATCTGAGACTTGGTAAACAAGTCGCCAATTTAAACCTTTAGTATTTACTGGGTAATAGCCAGTTGCTACCCACTTATTGCCTCTAGCATCAACAGCAACAGACCCTGGTGTAAATCGCTCAGCGGTGTTGTTTAAGCTATCTACCCATTGAGTTTCAGTTTTATAACCTGTTACAACATAGCCTCCGCCCTTGGCCGCATTATTAAGGTTGGTATCTCGATACTTTTGTGTTGCTAAATACTCTGGATCGACACAAAGGTTGTCATTTTCGCGCAGAGCTAGGAATTGAATTTCCGATGATGAAGCTATGGTTAACCCATATTTATCTTCAATTTTATTGTTGAGTTTGCTTATCGTTTCACGTAATGGGATTTCGTCAATAGTTGGTAAATCATGAAGGTAATCCCACATGTTTTTCTGTATTTTATAGTGATCATGCTCATCACTAATAATCCACCGTCCATTCTCATCATACAGCGCTTGAACGATCAGATAAATATCATGTTTGGCAGCTAAAGTTCGACTACTTAAACTTAACTCAACATGGCCGTCTATGAGGTAAAATGCACAAAATCTTGGTTTCGGACAATTAGACTGTTGCTTATTCTCAATGTGCTCGAAATTATTCAAGGGACTACTACTCGCATGACAAAGTAAACTAAAACATATTATTCAAAAACACGTTTCCAAAATACAATAAACAGCTTTTCCTGCACTAACCACTTAACCTAAAGAAACAATGTTCATATTCGCATCTATTTCAAACTTGAAGCGACTTTTAATCCAGTGGGGTATCGACAAGTCATGTGCTGGTTTAATAAGAAATAACTCTTCTTGACTATAACTGTAGTCAGGATCATCTTCGAATATGATTAAGTCGATCTCTGCTTCTTCACAATAATATTGCTCCAAATCATCTGTCGAAAGTTTTGAAACGATATCGGTATATGTCGAGTCACTGTAGCTAACTGCCCACCTCACATAGAAATTTGATGTAACCATTTTCATCCTCTAATCAATTTATGCATGTAAAAGATTAAACGAAAAAAGGTTTCCGAAATACATGAAAATGCCCACCAAAAGGTGGGCATCAATCTATGTGGTAACAGCTGTACTATTGTTAGATTAAGTTTGCTGTTAACTTAATTTATGACCATGAAGGGAAAACTTTGCGTTGTTGCCCCAATCACATATTTAAAGGTTCTCAAAAAAATCAGCTATCGAGCAATTAAACAAATGATAGAAATGCTGTAACTGCCCTGACTGCAATACATGCTCTCTGATGAGGCTTTTTAACTGCCTGAGCACATAAAAGTTAGACTGAACAAAGACATTGGTTATCGGTCTATGCTCTTCAGGCAGCAATTCAAACATTCCTGCACTCAATACAATGAATTCTTGCGACATAACATAATTACGTACGTAGTAAATGTATTCTGTCCCCTTTTCATAAAGGGCAATATAGTCTTCATCGCTGGCAATACTTGGTTGCTTTTCTGTTAGCTCGATTGATTTTAAGTTAGTGTTCACTGTGGTCTCCTAAATTTTAATAACCTCAGAAGTACCTAGCTCCACTACCAGAAAATTTAGTGCTATTTTTCTTTTATATACTTGGCTTCAAGTGTCTTTTTGATCACATAGTAAACCAATAAAAAGACCAGCACTGTACCTGCCCCAACGCCCGCGATAAACATTAAATCAATCATTACGCATCCATTTTGTAGTCATCTTTAGAGTCTAGTGGTGTATTACACCACTGCCAAAACGTTTGCTTATTTTGTTTACACTCTTTGTAGACTCTGATGGCCTCATATATGACGTAGCTTAAAAACAATACCCATTCCATATATTTACTCTTCTTAGCTTTTACTTGGCTTTTTGACTTTAATGAAAAAAACTTAGAATCAAAGCGCTTTATAAATTTTCCTCAGCCTGCTCCTTGATATCAACTGAAGCAAATTAAAAGGAGAAAGCTTTATGAAGAGTAAACCATTAAAAGGCTCATATATGTGCTTTTTAAATGAAGAACTAGGTCGAGCTATTGCGATAACTCAACACTCAATCGATGCACAAAACCTAACGAGTAAAAACCTATATAAGTTGGACTGGTATCGTATGTTTGATTATCAACTTGATCACCTACACCCAGCTGAAAAAGACGCACTGGCAAGAATTGCGAAAATATTAGCTGAACTAGCCCTTGAGACCCAAGTTTACGATTCTAGAAAAACTAACTTGCACCAACTCATCATTACTTTGGATGAATGTGATAGCAATCAAGAGGCTTAATTCTCTGGTGCCGAACTTAATTACTCATGAGGTTTATCAACTAAGGACTTACCCCATGAATAACAAGACAGAAAATGATCAAACACCTTTTATTCATTTATTTACGAGGAAAACTCGAACGCCTGAGCATTGGGATGATCGGTTTAGGGTGTGCTGGTATTTTGATTCAGATTCACTGGACTATATTTACGAGCACAAAAATGAGCGCTTTCAAACCAACGGCTTTGTATTATCGAAAGGCTTAGTAGAGCAACTACCTGAAGAGTTGCAATCAAAGTTTTTTGAGGCAAATGAGCGAGGGCTAATTTTCTCGGTTTTCGGCTCAATTATGCAAAAATATCTAGCTGAAAATGTCACAGATGAAGAGCTGTTCTCTATATTTGGAATATCAAAGAAACGTTGCTTTAGCTCCGAGGCATATGATGAATTTGAAGAAATGATCGATTTTTTCTAAGGGCTGGCTATCAGCCCTTTTTTATTCATTCACAGTTTCAAACTCAAACAACACCAAAAAACTTCTCTCAATACGGCACTAGTTATATTTAAGTGCAGGAACCAAAAACTAACTTTTCTCTATGTCGCTGCCATGCTTTTTTAATGCAGCGGCGAACGTATTGAAAATTTGATAAACCTCAGATCGAATTTTTCCGTTGGTTCGACAAGCAATGAGGTTGCTTGTTAAGTATTCAGGATTATTCAATATGAATAATTTTGAAAGCTGAATGCTAAGGTCAAAATTAAGAGGGGCTATACGCCCCACAGGTCAATCTGTATGTGAAATACCAAGCACTACCCCAGCATCTTTAAATCCATCTAAACGCAGCCGCAAAACAGTGTCTGATGACGACTCTGCCAATGCTGTCAGTTCATCTACCTTTTCTAAATAGCCTTTTATATTAATTTCTGGAGCGTTTGTTTCAAAAGTGAGTTTACGCCCATAGTTAAACATTAACTCATAAATATGGCTGCACTCGTGAGCTTTAAATTTTATATTGTTTTTTAAAATATCAACTTGTTGGTTGGTGAAGCCAAACTTAGAAGTGGTAAAAATACGCTGATGAGTTTTCTCAACCTGAGTTAGGAACCGTTGCCGATGGCTGTACATATATACTTGGCTATACAGACCATCTTTCAAATGAAGCTGCTGATGATATTTATCTAATATTCGTTTGCGAAGCTCACCGTTGCCTTTGTTTTTAGAGTTCGATGTTTCCATTTCAATAGCAACATTGGTCATTGTTCCTGCAAGCCTAACAATACCGTCAACCAATCGTTCATCATTCTTACGTTGCTCTAAGCACAACGCTAGCTCACGCTCAGTTATCAAACCATCTATTTTGTTATCGCGAATTAGGTTTATCACCACAAGCTGAATACTGAGATCATGAACCAAGTTGCGTTCATTGATCCGACTAACATCTGATTTCAGATGCAAATCTTGTTGTAAAATAAATTCAGCACGTCGAAAACCTTCGCTCGTTAATACAATAAACCCCTGGTCGGTATTACCGAACGTTTGGTGAACATGCAAAAGCCCTTTACGTTTCATTCTATTAATGAGTTTATTAACGGCTTCCCGATTTATACATAATAATTGCTGAACTACCGTTTTACTGCTCATGCCGAATCGACCAACCCAGCTAATAACAGCATCCTCTCGGACAGAGCCGAGTTGTGCTGGATTAGTAATGTCTGGCATTTCAAAATAAGCTAACGTTAGCTGTAAGTATTTATCGACTTGTCTCATGTTTCATCCTTGTTTTATTTAATCCAAATTAACAAGGTTCAAACAATACGAATTATTAGCACAGGCTTAGCATATGCCTTGCATCATGCTAGGGCTTTGCCTTGCTAAGCAATCTGCTTAACAAACTCAATTTATCCAAATTAAGAAGAACTTCGTTCTTTTAGTAAATCTCTTACACGCCAGTGTTTACGCGACTTGTCGCTACACTGGCTCTTCGCACTTCGTTTGTCGGTATTAGATTTACTCGGAGTCAGCTACCGCTGATCAAGCGCCTTCTCACCCGCCATTGTCCAGGGGAGAGGCATAAATGCACCTGTCCAATTCGGTGCCGCCTTGCGGCTTGGCTGGCTACCACTTAGCTTCGCAGTGATAACCAGTTTTGCTTAAGCAAAACTCGTACGCGCTTGATCTGCGATGCTGACTCCGGCTCCGCTGCCATGACAATTTCATTGCCACAACAACTGCGCGATTTACTGTTGAGCTTCGCTCAAGCTTTTATTAACTTTTTCATGTTTGAAAAAGTAGTTGGTCACTTCGCTAATTTATTCCCATTCTTAGGCTATACAATCATCTCAACATTAAAAACTAATACGCGATATATAATCTTTTGCTGAAATTTAGAATCAGTTGCAGAACAATACATCAAGAGTAATATATTAAAGGCTATCTGCTTGTTTTCTAAGTGACAAACCTTAATCGTTTTGTTAGTTTATTTGTAATAAATTTAAGTTGGGCAATTTCATAGTTATAAGCAAAACTATGAAAATAAACCGTTCGTAAGAAAAGAAAGCATCAGTCTCTTATTGGTAATACGCGAAGCACTTTTACTCACGAACAAATGGATTTGAAAGGTATTCGTATGAGTCCAATTAACAAAAAAGCACTAAGCGAAACAGATATCATATCTAAATTCATTATGCCTGCTGTTAAAAAAGCAGGTTGGGATGATATGACGCAAATTCGCCAAGAAGTGAAACTGCGAGACGGTAAAGTCATCGTTCGTGGTATGGCTGCTGCACGTAAAACAGTAAAAAGTGCTGATATTGTTCTTTATCACAAACCTTCTATCCCTTTAGCTATAATTGAAGCCAAAGCCAATAAACACGAGATTGGCAAAGGAATGCAGCAAGGTTTAGATTATGCCAATTTACTAGATGTGCCATTTATATTTGCCAGTAATGGCGACGGCTTTGTATTTCACGATAAAACCAATCCAGCACAATTAGAGTCAGAAATAACATTAGAAGACTTCCCAACACCCGCACAGCTTTGGGATAAATACTGCACATACAAAGGCTACCAACCAGCTCAACTTCCGATAATTACACAAGATTACTACGATGATGGTTCTGGTAAATCTCCACGTTACTATCAGCTACAAGCGATAAACAAAACGGTTGAAGCAGTATCATCAGGCCAAGACCGTATTTTATTGGTCATGGCAACAGGCACAGGTAAAACCTACACGGCTTTTCAAATTATTTGGCGCCTATGGAAAGCAAAAGCCAAAAAACGAATATTGTTTTTAGCCGATAGAAACGTATTAGTCGATCAAACTCGAATCAATGACTTTCAGCCATTTGGTCAAGCGATGACTAAAATCACAGGCAGAAAAGTAGACCCTGCATACGAAGTTCATTTAGCGTTATACCAAGCACTAACAGGCCCAGAAGAAAGCCAAAAAGCATACAAACAAGTTGACCCAGACTTCTTTGACCTCATCATTATCGATGAGTGTCACAGAGGTAGTGCATCAGAGGATAGCGCTTGGCGAGAAATACTCGAATACTTCAGCTCAGCAACCCAAGTTGGTCTAACCGCTACACCAAAAGAGACCAATGAAGTCTCTAACATCGATTACTTTGGCGAGCCTGTTTATCAATACTCATTAAAAGAAGGTATTGAAGATGGATTCCTAGCTCCTTACAAAGTTGTTCGTGTAGACATTGATGTTGACCTGCAAGGTTGGCGGCCAACCAAAGGTATGGTCGATAAACAAGGCCATGAAGTTGAAGATCGCATATACAACCAAAAGGACTTTGACCGTACTTTAGTGATTGATGAAAGAACACAGCTTGTTGCTGAAACCATCACCAATTACCTTAAGCGAACTGATCCTATGTCTAAAACCATCGTGTTTTGTAACGACATAGATCACGCTGAGCGGATGCGCCGAGCACTTGTTAACTGCAATCCAGAACAAGTGGCTAAAAATGATAAGTATGTGATGAAAATCACGGGCGATGATGAAATCGGTAAAGCACAGCTAGACAACTTTATAAACCCTAAAAAGCCTTACCCTGTTATTGCCACTACCTCTGAACTAATGACAACAGGTGTTGATGCCAAAACCTGTAAGCTCGTTGTACTTGATCAAAACATTCAGTCTATGACCAAGTTCAAACAGATCATTGGACGCGGCACTCGCATAGATGACCGATTTGGCAAGCTATGGTTTACCATCTTAGACTTTAAGAAAGCCACAGAATTATTTGCTGACGAACGATTTGACGGTATTCCAGAAAAAGTAATATCAGCAAAGCCTGACGATATAAACGATTCCGAATCAGATTTTGATGATGTGATTGAAGACACTGCTCCAACCATTGATGATGGACTTGACGGAATTGGAGAATCAGACGCTGATTACGATACATATTCAGATGAAGTTGAAACCGACTATCCATCAGGTGAAATCGGCTGTGATGATTGGGGCGAAGAAGAACAAAAGGTCAATAAATATCACGTCAATGGCGTTTCCGTTAAAAAACTTGGTGAACGTGTTCAATATTATGATGAAGACGGCAAGCTCGTTACCGAGTCTTTTAAAGATTACACCCGCAAAACCCTCACAAAAACCTTTAGCTCCCTTGATGAGTTTGTAAAACGCTGGGGTGAAGCCGAGCGTAAGCAAGCTATCATCGACGAACTTGCCACTGAAGGCATTATTTGGGAAGTTTTAGAGCAAGAAGTGGGGAAAGAATTAGACCCATTTGATATGATCTGCCACGTCGTTTTTGACCAGCCGCCACTAACACGAAAAGAACGCGCAAACAATGTTAAAAAGCGCAATTACTTCACAAAATATGGCGACCTAGCCCAAACAGTGCTTAACGAACTGTTAAACAAGTACAGTGATGAAGGCGTTGCCGCAATTGAAAGTAAAGATGCCCTTAAAACAGGAAAAGTGGTCGAGCTTGGCCGCCCGTTAGAACTAGCCAAAAAAGGCTTCGGCGGAGCAAAGCAATATGAAGCGGCAATTACCGAATTAGAAAAAGCAATTTACGAAGCTATACCTGAAAAACAAGCCTAACACTAAATATTAAAGTGTCGCCTTACAAAGGCTAAAAGGGAATTCAGTTAGCTAGTAGTACAAGAAGCCCAGAATTAGAGAACACAATTTAATGTCAATTAGTACAGTTATAAAATCGATTCAAGACATCATGCGCAAAGATGCAGGTGTTGATGGTGATGCACAGCGTTTAGGCCAGTTATCCTGGTTACTCTTCTTAAAGATATTCGACGCACAAGAAGAAGAGCTTGAATTTGAATTAGATGACTATCGCGAGCCAATTCCAGAGCAATACTTATGGCGTAACTGGGCGGCTGACTCCGAAGGGATCACAGGTGACGAACTACTTGAGTTTATTAATGACGATTTATTCCCAACATTAAAAAACTTAACAGCACCAATTGATAAAAATCCACGTGGCTTCGTTGTTAGAGAGGCGTTCTCGGACGCATTTAACTACATGAAAAACGGTACGTTACTTCGCCAAGTCATCAATAAACTCAATGAAGTCGATTTTACCGATTCTAAAGAGCGCCATTTATTTGGGGATATCTACGAGCAAATATTACGAGACCTACAAAGCGCGGGTAACTCTGGTGAATTCTATACCCCTCGTGCGGTAACACGTTTTATGGTAAACCGCATCGATCCTAAGTTGGGCGAGCAAGTGTTCGACCCAGCTTGTGGTACGGGTGGTTTCCTTGCTTGCTCGGTAGATCACGTAAAAAATAACTATGTGAAAACAGGTGCCGATCATAAAACGCTGCAAAGCCAAATTCACGGAGTTGAAAAGAAACAGCTACCGCATTTATTAGCTACAACCAATATGATGCTGCACGGTATTGAAGTACCTGTGCAAGTCAAGCATGGCAACACCTTAAACAAACCACTTTCAAGCTGGGATAGCGACTTTGATGTTATAGTTACCAACCCACCATTCGGTGGTACGGAAGAAGATGGTATCGAAAAGAACTTCCCTGCCGAAATGCAAACCCGTGAAACGGCAGACTTATTTTTGCAGCTCATTGTAGAAGTGTTAAAAGATGGTGGCCGCGCAGCAGTAGTATTACCAGACGGCACATTATTTGGTGAAGGTGTTAAAACCAAAATCAAAAAGCTGTTAACCGAAGAGTGTAATCTTCACACAATCTTGAGATTACCTAACGGGGTATTTAACCCGTATACAGGCATTAAAACCAACATCCTATTTTTCACTAAAGGCCAGCCAACAAAAGATATCTGGTTCTATGAACACCCATATCCAGAAGGCGTGAAAAACTACTCTAAAACCAAACCAATGAAGTTTGAAGAATTTGAAACTGAAATTCAGTGGTGGGGTGAAGAAACTGATGGCTTTGCTAGCCGTGTTGAAAATGAACAAGCTTGGAAAGTCGATTTTGTCGCCAAACGTAAAGCGGCGGAAGCAGATGCCAAACCTCATTGGGACAAAGCAGAAAATACCAAGGCAGAAGCTGAAAAGGTTAAAGCCGAAATTGATTCGCTTAGGTCACCTGATACTGGCATAGACGAAAAAGCCAAGAAACTACTAAAAGAAAAAGTAGATTCGCTAAAAGCTCAACGTGAAGATCTATTAAAACGTGCCAATGCCGAGCAATCACAAGGTGATGCTATTTTTAATGCCATTTTTAATTTTGACATTAAAAACCCACACCTTGGTGAACAAGTGAGCCACGATCCAGATGAACTGCTTGAACAATATCAAACACAGCAAAAAGATATTCAACAACTGCGCAACCAACTAAAAGGTATTCTGGCAGACGCACTTTCATCAAGTGATGAGGGTAAAGCTTAATGTCTGTAGAAAGCGTTATTACCGAAAACCTCGATATTTGGACATCGGCAATTAAAACCAAATCTGCATCAGGCAGAGGCAGCTCAAACAAGCTGGAACTTTATGGGATTAAAAAACTTAGAGAGTTAATATTTGAATTAGCCATAAGAGGTAAGTTGGTCTCACCTGAAGTTACTGATATTCCTGTAAATGATTTGCTTCGTACTATTGAGGAAGAAAAAGCTCAATTAGTTAAATCGAAGGAGATTAAAAAACCTAAAAAGTTGCCAGCAATTCAAAATGACGAGGTTCCCTTTGACGTACCTGAAGGTTGGCAATGGGTGAGACTTGGCGTGCTTGGAAATATATTTAATGGCAATAGTGTTAACGCAAAGCTAAAAGAAGAAAAATACACTGGCTTAGCTCAGGGATTGCCATTTATTGCTACAAAAGACGTTGGCTATGGCTTCGAACAACTTGATTATGACAATGGTGTTTTAATACCGAGCGGAGAACCTAAATTTAAAGTTGCGAAAGCTGGAGCTGTATTAGTCTGTGCTGAAGGAGGAAGTGCGGGAAAAAAATGCGGCATCACTAATAAGGATATTTGTTTTGGCAATAAGTTATTTGCCAATCAACTGTATGGAAATATTTCGCCTAGATATATCCTTTCATGTTACCTCTCGCCGACTTTTTACAAAATGTTTTCTGAGTCGATGACTGGAATTATCGGAGGTATTTCTGCGGCTAAATTCAGTGAATTAATGATTCCATTGCCACCATTAAGCTACCAAAACAGATTAGTAAGCAAAATCGATGAGTTAATGCTGCTTTGCGATCAACTTGAATCAGAAACAGAATCAAGTATCGATGCACATAAAACATTGGTTGAAACATTATTGGCGATGCTTACCAACGCCAAAGATGCTGATGAGCTAAACGAAAGTTGGCAACGCATTAGCGAACACTTCGACACCCTCTTCACCACCGAAGACAGTATCGACCAACTAAAACAAAGCATCCTACAACTCGCCGTAATGGGTAAATTAGTAAAACAAGACCCCAACGACGAACCAGCATCTGCATTGTTAGAGCGAATAGCTGAAGAAAAAGAACAGTTAATCAAAGATAAGAAAATTAAAAAGCCTAAAGCTACTGAAGCCATCCTGGATGAAGAGGTCGAGTTTGAACTGCCTAGTAAGTGGAGTTTAGTAAAGTGTCAGGATGTGTGTTTGAAAATTACAGACGGAGAACATTCTACCCCTCGTCGGACTGAAACTGGACATTATTTACTTTCAGCAAGAAATGTGACTAATGAGGGTATCAAGTTAAGCGATGTAGATTATGTACCAACAAGTGAGTTTGAAAGAATAAGAAAAAGGTGTGATCCAAACATAGGTGATATTTTGATTTCTTGTTCAGGTAGTGTTGGTAGAGTCGCTATTGTAGACGCTGACAACAAATATTCTATGGTTCGAAGTGCTGCTATGATTAGACCAGAACCTTCACTTTCAGTAGAATATTTAGCGCTCCTTTTAAGAAGTCCATATTTACAAAGGCAAATTAAAAAGCGCTCTAAGCAATCAGCACAAGCAAATTTATTTTTGGGTGCAATCTCAAGTTTAACATTTGCTATCCCTCCTAAAAATGAACAAATTAAGATTGCCGAAAAAGTTGATGAACTTCTGGCTATTTGCAATTTATTAAAATTTCAAATTTCTGAGGCACAGGCGACCCAAATTAATTTATCTGATTCAATATCTTCTTCATTGGTAAACTAGCCAATAGCAGCAAGGACGCTTAATGAAACTGATTAACGAAAAATATCGCGCATTAAAACCTTCTTTAGATTATTTAACTGATGAAGTTGTTATTGTCCAAGCATGGAAGACAACTTTAGTTGGCCTTGATTTTGTTGCACTAAAACTGAGTTATAAGGGATAGATATAGCATGGATCTTTTCGAAGGTATTATAAAAACGTTACTTGAACATGAAGGTTATTGGGTCAGGCAGTCCTTCAAAGTCAATTTAACGAAGGAAGAGAAGCGCGCTATCGGGAAGCATTCCATACCAAGGCCAGAAATAGACCTATTGGCTTTTAAACCTGGCACAAACTCACTGATTGTATTAGAAGCTAAATCATATTTTGACTCTCCTGGGGTGAAAATTAGTGAGCTACTTGAACATTTTGAGATCCCCGATGGGCGCTACAAAATCTTTACCTGTGAAAATTACCGAAATATTGTTTTTTCCCGCTTAGTTAAAGATTTAGTTGAGTTAGGGTTAGCTGAAGCAGATGTTCAACCACAACTAGGCTTAGTTGCGGGCAATGTTTACCAAAATAAGTCTAGCGACATAGCCGAATACTTTACCCAGAACAATTGGTTTTTTTGGTCACCTGAAATGGTGAAAGATAAAGTGAATGCTTTAGCAGAGCTTGGCTATGAAAATAATACGGCGATTATTACTGCAAAGATCCTAATGCGAGGAAGCGCTTTACCAACACCTTTAAGCCCAAACTTTACTGAAAGTTCACTTTCAACCCAACAGCAAGCAAAAAACTGGCTTGAAAAGAACTTTCCATCAGAAGTTTTTAAAGGTGTTAGAACATCTAAGTATTATCAAGATAAAGATATCTGGTTCATTACGATCCCAAAAGATTTGCTTGAAAATGAAGAGTACCTAAAACTGGCTCTAGCCGAGCCTGATTTCGTGGGCTTTAATTATTTGAAAATTCCTACAGAATACCTCAAACGTAATTTAGATAAGTTAAGTGTGAGGTTGAGTGGCGATAAAATTGATTTTCATATAAATGCCACAAGTACAAATAGATACAAAGATATTAGGGGGCAGGGATTGGAATTAAAGCAGTTCTTACTAACACATGAGTTAATGGATTAAGGAACAATGAGATGGATTTCAAGTCATTAAAAAGTAAACAACGTGAAATTAGAAATGAGTTTTCTGACAACTTAGGATTAAGAGTACATCGTGCTCTTAGCTGGCTAGAAAAATCAGAGCAATGTAACGATGACCAAGACAGTCAATTCATATTTCTATGGATTGCGTTTAACGCCGCATACGCACAAGATACCGAAGTGTTAAGGCATACCGAGTCTGAAGCTTTTTCTCTTTTCATAGCTAAACTTGTCGAACTGGATGAATCTAATAAACTCTATAACCTAATATGGGCTGAGTTTTCATCAAGTGTGCGGGTGTTGCTCGATAACCAATATGTTTATCAACCATTTTGGGATTACCAAAATGGTAAGTTAACCGAACAAGAGTGGAAAGAACGATTTGCTAAGGCAAAAGTTGCAGCCAACAATGCACTTTCTTCTAAGCGCACAGATCTCTTAGTAGCCATTATCCTTCAACGCTTATACACGTTGAGAAACCAACTAATACACGGTGGTGCAACTTGGCAAAGTTCAGCAAACCGTTCGCAAATTAGAGATGGCGTAGCATTCCTAAGTAAGCTCGTTCCAATAATAGTAGATATCATGATGGATAATCCTCAAGTGCTTTGGGGAAGTGCGAATTATCCAGTGGTAAAGGAGTAACTATTCAATGTCTTATTACATAAACTTTATTGATCCTGGCAACGCAGGTGGCAGCGTCCCGATACCCGATACCAGCTACAGAGGCCCCAATAAACCAATCCAATATGGCTGTCGTTATTGTAAAGCAACATTTCTAAGTGATGCTGAACGTATTCAACATGAATGGGAAGCACACCCTACTCGCAATCCGTTACTGTTGATAGATCATATTGAAATTAGTGCAACTCGCTTAAAAGTGAGAGATATCAGCTTTTTTGAAAATATTGAATTTCTCTACGCCGATCAAATAACGATAAATGATGAGGTTGTAGAGGAAACTGAGGTTAAGCAAATCTTAACGTCTTCTAATAAGAAGTTCTTTAAAATTGAATTGTTGAACCAGCAAGTTTCAAGAAGCTTTGAGCTAGAAGTTGATATTGTAGATCCCAACGATATTCAAGCAATAGACGCTTTGTTTTATGAAATGCTTGCTGGTGACGATATTAAAGATGAACTAGTAAACAAATTTATCGACATATGTGAAAAACGATATCCGAACGCTACATCGTATACAGATGCATTGGTAAAATATCTGCAAGGCATAAAAGCCAAAGATGGCAGTGCTATCCATATTACTTTTGAAGAACATGTAACCAAGCTAAATCAAGCTTTAGACACTTTGAAATGGTTTA
Source organism: Pseudoalteromonas sp. S4492 (assembly GCF_005886115.1). Taxonomy (NCBI): domain Bacteria; kingdom Pseudomonadati; phylum Pseudomonadota; class Gammaproteobacteria; order Alteromonadales; family Pseudoalteromonadaceae; genus Pseudoalteromonas; species Pseudoalteromonas sp. S4492. The sequence continues at coordinate 41,910 of NZ_PNCP01000006.1, read as the reverse complement.
AATCAGACCTTGCAAGATCAATTATAAATCTAATTGAGTTTAATTTTAATCGCTTTGACACAAACCAGGGGGCATATCAAAGTCCCAGTTTAGATTTTTCATTAAGTTTCTTTAATGGTAACGAACTCCCTAAAGTTAACCTTGATTTAGAAAGTAGCTCTATCCCTATCCCAGTAGATTGGGTTACATCACTGATCATCAATTCAATATTAAAAGAATATGACAAGCTTGAATATCAAGAAATAGAAGGTTTAGCCAGATCGTCTAAAACAACATGGTTTACAGCTCAAGATAGAGCAAAGCTGAATTTTATTTTATACAGAAAAGCATTAGCAGAAGGGCTTTCAACGGAAGCCAAAATACTTTTGAAGAAATTAAATCATGACGAGGTGTTTAAAGACAAACTCGTAGTAGAGAATTAAAATGAACGAAACATTACCATTAAATAAAGCAGCCAAAAAAGAAGTCGTTTTTAATAGTATTGACGAGGTTATCGTTGATGTATTTAAAGAAGGTGGAGCTGGAAAAACTAAAAAACCATTAAAACTATTATCTGCTCACAAGAAGTACCTTAACAATATCGTTTTTAAAGATAGAGTGTCTGCCGATATTTTAAAGAAATATCCAGGTATTATTCTTGCCAGAGATTCAGATCTTAAGCTTACAACTGAAATTGTCACCAATGTTTATAATGCTACAAACAATGAAGCAAAGAATAGTTGTATTAACTTTTTTTGCGACGTTATTGGTGAGATATCGTTCTTAAACCCTACTAAGCATGACTCTAACGTGTTTCGCGCAATTCTGTCATCACTAGGTGACAATGAAAACGCTCTTCCTTACCTGATAAATGAGTTAAATAAGCGATTTGATAAACGTCTAGAGGGGATTAAAAAATCCAAATCAAAAGCCGAAGCAGCCAAAATTAACGAAAGTGAAATTGATTCTGCGCCTAAAGGCATGACAGCGGCTCAGTTAAAGAGTTTAAGGTATAACGTATTGGCAATAGCCGCTTTGTGGTCAGTTAGTCTTGGTAAAACAACTCAAACTAAAGCTATTGATACCCTTTCCAATATTTTCACGGCAGAAATTGATGAAAAATCACCTAGTTTGTCTATCGAGTCTTTTCTCGCTGGACACATAAACAGTAGCAGTAAAAAAGAGCTAGGTGCTCTTATAGCTCGCTCCCTAAAAACTCAGCAAGACGCTCAGGATGATAAAAGAAAAGCACAAGAACAATCTCAATATTACAAAAAGCAACTAGATAAAGCGTTAGCAGATACGCAAAGTCTAAATTTGAAACTAAGTGATAGTAATAAGAAGATTGAAGAACTTCAGTCGCAGCTACAAAAATTACAGGAAACCATTGAGTCAAAAGAGCAGCTGGGTAAAGCTGAGAGAGTACACCTGAAAGATGACACAGGAAAAGTAAAATCCAAAGCGATCAACTTGTTAGAAGAAGAGGTAATTCCCCCACTTCGCACATCTCTTAAAGCTTTAGACAGAGATGAACCTAAAGTTAAAGTAGCGATTCATAACATAGACGTAATCATTGAAGAAGTAGAAGGAGCATTACAATGGTTCAAAAAATAGGGATAGATTTCGGGACTACCAATAGTCTGATCTCAGTTGTTACTCAGCAAAATAAAATAAAATCTTTTACGGAAAAAGATAGACCTCATCCTTCTGTTGTTCATTATGAAGGGGAAAGAGTTATTTGTGGCATGAAAGCCAAGAATAAGCTTGAACAAAATACTATTGGAATACACGGTAACGCTGTTCGTGGGCCAAAAAAGTTTTTGGATAAAGATGCCATAAATGTTGGTGGAATTATCAAAAACCCGAAAGAGGTTGTTTCAAATCTAATGTCTTTTTTGATTGAGCACGCTCAAGAAGAAGATGAAGACGGCATTGCAGATTTAAAGCACGCCGTTGTGACTATTCCAGTTGCGATGGATGGCCGTGGTCGCCAAGCTCTTCGTGAAGCATTTCTAGATTCAGGTATATTAATTGAATCATTTGTACATGAACCTTTAGCAGCCTTATATGGATATTACAAAGATCTCGAAGATACTCAAAATGCGATATTAAAGGATGAAGGCCAGCTTATTTTAGTTTTTGACTGGGGCGGTGGTACGTTAGATTTAACACTCTGCCAAATCAAAAACGGAAACATAGTTCAAATTTTAAATAAGGGTAATAACAAGATAGGCGGTGATTATCTTGACGAAGCCATCTTAAAGTATGTTGAAGAACAACATGCTGAAAAATTCAATTGGACAGAAGGTACTCAAAAGTCACGTAATCCAAGCATGAGGGCTAGATTACTTGAAGAATGTGAACGTGCCAAAATAACACTTTCTAAAAGAAGTGAAGCGCCAATATTTATACCGGATTACTACAACGCTGATGGTGATGAAGCTGAAATCGATTGCTGGTTATCAAGAGGTGATTTGGACAAAATATCTAAACCATTAATAGATGCTGGTCTTAGAGAGATTGATTCAATTCTCAGCCCTGAGCAAGCAGATATAGATAGACAGTGTGTAGCTTTATGTCTTGCTACTGGTGGAATGGTTAACATGCCAGCGATAAAGCAAGGCTTACGTGAGATATTTGGAGTGTCGGCTCTTCACGTTTCGGAAAAAGGTGACAGAATAATTTCTGAGGGTGCTGCTTGGATTGCGAAAGACAATGTTGCTCTAGCATTAGCAAAACCCATTGAGCTTGTTGAGGCAAGGAACTCTCTACTAACTCTTATTCCCGAAGGAACATTGCTCCCTAAGCGCGGTAACACTCAAAGCACTCAACAAGCTCTCTATTGCGCTGATCCGCGTGATGGTAAGGCTGTATTGAGTTTTAAACGTGCTCAAATGGTAGGAAAAACTGCCGCTGCTGACAGACGAACATCTTTAGGTAACTTGGTAGTTCCTGTTAATAAAAACTTTCCTCCATTAAAAGAACGGATTGATATAGATGTTAAAATCGATGAAAACTTGATTATGACAGTTAATGCTAAATCGTTAGATGAAGACATTCCACAAGAGTTAAATGTCTATGATATTGAGTTTTCTATTAACGTATTAGGTGACTCAACTCAAAAAAAAAAGACTTCTAGGATAACGAAAGGTATTGGTGAAAAAATGGGAGTCGCAGTCAGGTCAAACGTAACCCATCAAAATGAGGGCTGGAGTTTAGTGCCTGGAGAACTTTTAAAAAAATACAACGACGACAACCCTTATTTAAAGCAAAAAATGACAGAAGAACAAAGGTTGGAAGACCTTTATTATAAACCATGTTCAAACTGCGGTGCCAGATGGCAAGTGGGCTGTTGTAATAGCTTATCGACCTCTGGTGCTGCCTAAATGCAATTAGAAGTTAGTGGTCTAACTAAATGGTGGCATAGACTACGAGGAATAGATGTCAGAATTGCTTTAGACAATACAAGTATTGGTATTGTCAACAATGGCATCTCCTCACAAATATCCATAAATGATGTTGAGCAGATCAGTATTCACAAAGGTCTGTTGTCTAGCCACCTTATTATAATGACTTCTGAGCCAAATGCTCTGGTATTTAAAGGCTATAGAGGTAATCAGCTTAATGAGTTTAAACAAAACTTTATTCAAGCTTTGTTAGCTCTTGTTGCATCAAGTGATAAGTGGATAGCTTTTGAAAAATCACTAGAAAATCGAAAAAACAAAGATGTTTACTTATCTAGTCATGAATGGCAACCATTAGCCCAGTTACACCAACTTGTTACCCGCTTTTTAGATTTAGGTATAAATCCCGAACTCTTAAAAACAGATACACAACGAGCTATTTTTAAACATGCGCAAGCACTCAGCAAAAATGACGTTAGTGAGCTTGGCCGAGAATTACACAATCAAAACGTCGTACCTGTTTTGGTCGATAAATATAAAGGTTTTTTCGATACTGTTGAAAAGTTACCATTAACAGATAAACAGCGTATAGCTTGTGTTACTAATGATGACCATAATTTAGTTATCGCGGGTGCCGGAACAGGAAAGACTGCAACATTAGTTGGAAAAGCAGGTTTTCTTTTAGAAGCAGGCATTGCTAAGCCCAAGAACATTCTAATGTTAGCCTTTGGTAATAAGGCTGCGGCAGAAATGAATGAAAGAATACAAGAACGTATCCCTGACGTAGCTAGCGACATAAGAGCTAGTACATTTCACGCTTTGGGAAATGACATTGTAACGAATACCTTGGGCTACAAAAAATCAGTTACGCAGTTTGCTGATCAACCTCACCTATTTTCGCAATTTATAGACAGTACCATTGAAGAAATAGCGGAAGAAAATAGTGACTACAAAGCACTATTAGTGCATTACTTTTCTAGTTTAGCTACACCAGCAAAATCTGAAATAGATTTTCAGTCTATTGATGATTACCACGAATTTTTATCGAGTTGCAGGCTGATAACATTAAAAGGTGAATGGGTAAAAAGTGTTGGTGAATTACGCATTGCTAATTTTCTCACATTAAATGGGATTAGTTACGAATATGAAGCACATTACAAATTTGACACTCGAAGTATCTCTAGACGCCAATACCAACCAGATTTTTACCTGCCAGAAGCTGATCTCTACATTGAGTATTTTGGGTTAAATGAAAATAACGAAACGGCACCGTTTGTCGATCAAGATAGGTACTTAGAAGACCTTGCGTGGAAGCGAGAACTTCACAAATCCAAAGGTACAACAATGGCCGAGCTATATTCGTACCAATTAATGCAAGGTAGTCTATCAAAATGTTTAGCTGAGGTTTTAGAAGAGAATGATATAGCATTAAAACCAATGCCGCTAAATGACATATTCGAACAGTTAAGAAAAGAAAACGAAACTCAGTGGGCTGGTTTTATAGAGCTACTTCAACGATTTTTAGGTTTGTTTAAAGAAGGTAACTTCTCCTTTGAATATTTAAAGCAAAGCTTAAACCCTGCTTTATACGACATAGAGAGAACCAATGCATTTCTTAACATTTTTCAGCCTATTTTTGAGAGTTACCAAAAGCATTTAAAAGATACTGATTGTGTAGACTTTAGCGACATGATCGCATTAGCAGTGGACAAAGTGGAAAAAGGTAATTTTCACCATAGCTATACCCATATACTTGTCGATGAATTTCAAGACATATCCGGCGGCAGAGTTAAACTTTTGAAGGCTATATTGGCATCGTTCCCTAATATAAGACTTTTTGCTGTTGGGGATGACTGGCAGTCGATATATCGTTTTAACGGTGCTGATATCGCACTTTTTACAGAATTTAACCAAGCATTTTCTCCATCTACAGCTATCCCATTAGACAAAACTTTTAGATTCAACAATAAAATCCATAATGTCAGTAGTCAGTTTGTCATGGCAAACCCAGGTCAAATAAAAAAAGACATTGTGACTCATTCACAAGTTGATGTTCCCGCACTTAGATTAGTGGATATAAAACAAGCAGTGGAAAATAGCTCGTTATCAATTAGAGAGCAGAAGTTATACGCATATCAGCAAAGCTTACTTAGAAGCTTAAATACTTTTAATAAAAGTGGGCAGCAAAAAGATAAAAAACATACGGTTTTGATCATTGGTCGATATAAACAAGAAAATATGCAAATGTTAAAAGGCTTTAAAATTAATAAAGGTCAGTTTCCATATTTAGATATCAACTATGTAACAGCTCATGCAAGTAAGGGGTTAGAAGCTGATTTTGTTGTGGTGTTAGGAGTCGAATCAGGAAGTTTTCCTTCTTCTAAAGAAAATGATGAATTAATTGATTTGGTTCTTCCCCATAAAGAAAGCTACTTATATGCCGAAGAGCGCCGTTTGTTCTATGTGGCCTTAACAAGAGCAAAGCATTTTATTTATATATTGTTCGATTCAGATCAGGGGAGTCCTTTCTTAGTAGAAATAAACAAATATGGAAATAAACTGATCGACAACAAACTAGCTAGCTCATTTGCCAAATGGCACTGCCCTTCTTGTGATTCAGGGACACTTAAAGCTATTCTAACAAAACACAATAGAGTGTTCTATAAATGTTCATTAGCACCAGCATGTGATGCAACTCTAAAAGCCTGTAAGCACTGTAATTCTCCTATGCATGTAAATACTAAAGGCTTTAGGTACTGTATTGGCTGCGGTGAAATCGAAATTGGTTGTGCACGTTGTGGTATAGGCACTATGGTAGCCCGATTAGAAGATGATCCTAATCGGGAAACTTTTTACGGATGTAATCGATTCAGACGAGGAGCAACCGATTCCTGTGGAGAAAATATAAAAGTGGAAGCTTTTGAACATAGATATAAGGAAGCCAAAGTACATTTATCTAAAATGCATTAAAAGTGAAATTTAAGCAGTGTTAATCTCCTTCATTCGTAGCTATTTAGTCATGCAGGACAAAACAAAGGAGGACTGCATGACTTCGAATCAAAGACTTAAGTTGTTTTTCATTAGTGAATTGGCAACGATCTTCAAGATATTATCAACTGTGATTTTAATCACCATCGTTCTTGAACGAGTTGTTGGTATGGAGCTACATAAATCGTATCCATTTCAAGGTGGATATGCCCTCATAGCTTGGTTTTTAACAAGTTTATTGGAACTTAGTCTGAGGATTTTCAAACTCAAACTTAAGAAGAAATATCGACAATAATCTGAAGCGCTCAATTGAGCGCTTTTTTTGTTTGCATCTCATTCAATTTTCATTAAGTTCAAGAAGTACCGAAACAAAACAGGTATAGAATTATGAATTTATTAAGTTACCAACTATTTGATCATTGCACTGTTGAGTATGATTCACCAAGCTCGGAACCAATGGCCCTTACAGAGACTTTTGAGGTTACTGTTACAGGAGTCAATCCATCAACTGGATTAGCATTAATAGACAATAGCAGCATTGACGTTGGCGTTAATCCATTTGGCGAATCAATTGATGTCGGCGTTAGCGATGCATTGGATACTAGTTGTTCAGCAATGGATATTACAGATACCTGTTTTGATGACTCAAGCAGCTCAAGTATTGAACATGATTCATCAAGTAGCGGCTTTATGCTTATCGATGATAATTTTGTGACATTCGATGATGACCACGGTGCATGTTGTTGGGGTGATGATATCTCAATGTCGATGAACGCAGAGTTTTAAATATACCTGTGCTCATTCACATAGCGTTAAAACTGGCATTAGTAATCCATCCAATGGCTGTATTTATAATTCTAACATGCCGTCCGTGTTCTGCGCTGAATACACGAGCGCTGGTATGACGTTGTTTTAATATGCCTTATTTGCGACGTTAATATTGTTTGCAAGGAGCTTGGCTCATACCAACCGTTGCCAAATGGCTCTACAAAAAATTTGAACAATAAGATGAGTATGAAAACTCACAAGTCCTCGTTAGTTAGTGTTCTCATTTGCCCACTCACATAGTGGGCTTTTTTTACCCAAGTGAATAGATTTTGAATAGTTATGCATTTCAAGGTTAATTTTCGAAATGCACAACGTTAATTCGAATAAAAACTCCTCAATGGAATTTTGAGATGCTTAAATTGAATTAATAGCATCACGCCTCAAATTTTCAATTAAAACTCGTTAGAGGGCTATTTAGGTGTGTTATTTTTGACATACCACTTAAAAACAAGACTAATAACTTAAGTTAGCATCATGATATTTTAAGATCAAAAATCATCATTCTCTCTTTCTATCTAATTCTAATATCTCTATCTAGATCTAGAGGGAGTTTCTAAAAAATGACACCTTACTAGTTAACTGCATGATTTTGCTATTAAAAAACGGGTATTATTTTGTTATACGGGTATTTTTCAGTTATGTTTCAAAATCATATTTTCAACGAATATAGTTTTGCATCAATGACTTACGCGGGTACTTTTTAGTTATATTGGTTGGGTATTTTTCAGTTATTTATAACAAAATAATACCCGTCAAACATAACAAATTTATACCCGCTTAAACGCTTTAAATTCATTATGTTAAAACTTTTAACCAATGATTTTTCAGTAAAACATAACTCATGTGTCAAACAAACCTAACAAAATAATACCCGCCTTAATAAAATAGTATAAATTCATAAGCTTACTGCTTTACTGCTTGTTTTTTAAACATTTATTTATAACAAATTATTACCCGCCTTGTTGTTGTACGGATTTGTGGATAACTATTCACTTCTTAATTGACTTTTTAGTTTTTTATATGTGCTGTTCACTCGCTCTTTAGGGAGTTTCTGATTCATTATTTGACAAGAAAGTTCAAATGCTTGCTCAATATTAATGTCAGGTTGTGCTTTCAATAAAAGAGATAGGCTTTCTTCTATTAATATATTCTTATGATCATTAGCTTTTAGGTCGCCTTTTTTGACTGATTTTACATTGAAAAACTCTAGCTTTTCCTCTCTGGTTAATTTATGGGCAGTTCCAATTTTGTCTGCATCATATCGCCTTTTCTTGTCAGATTTACATGCTTCAAAGTATGCGAATTGAATTGCTTTGAATGCTCTTATTTCGCTTTCCCTCTTTTTTAGCTTTTCAAGCGATGCATGAAGCTCTAACAGTTCGGCTATTTGCCCTTCGTCCATACCAGTATATTGTCGCCGTATTTTGTAAAACTCAGCATGACTCATATGAAATTTGCGTCTTATATATATCGGGTGTGGTGGTTTATCATTAGAATCATTATCTAGAAAGTCCTGATAATTTCTAAGCATATTGAAGTAACGACTGGCTGTTTGTTTTAACTCATAAGATTCTTTTTCAGTTATTACACTAAACATAACTAAATAATACCCGTTCTTTTTGTAAAAATGCTTAGAACTATATTGTGCTTTACTTCCTCATATTCAAGTAGTTATAAGTCTTGCCCTCATTGATAAAAAGTATTTTAGAATTAATTTTATTACTACATTCAAATAGATAAAAAATATCTGCAAACTAGTTTTGCTTTCACGAAATTGAAGCAAGAACTGTAAAACCTTTAATAAAGTTGAGTCAAAATATGAATTACCCTCGATTTAAGAATGAACCTGAGGCAATCAATGTTGTTGAGCCTATAGATTTTCCTCACCGTTCCCCTAAAAATAAGGATGAGTTTGTGTCTGCTGTTAAGTTACTGGCTAGTCAATATTGCAATGATGCTATTTCAGTAAACAGCGACAAATCGTTAATAGACGTTGAAAGGCTCACTGATTTGTCGGTTGATGTTAAACGATTGTTGAATAGTGGCTGTGCATCTTCAGGAGAGCAGACGATTAGATTTGCTTTAGCCAGCATTTATAACACTCGCGCTGTTATCGAAATTTTACAAGAGAATTTCCTGTTTGAACTGGAAAAACAGGGGTACATAAAAGTTCTCAAAGACATTGACTCTTATGCTCCAAACATCCCAGCAACAGCCCTTTTTAGCAGCGCTTGTATATCTTTAGATGATGCAAATAAAGAGCTTTTGAGAAAGCTTATGCTCAATTATCGCGGCTGGTAGTCGCTTCGAATGAACTCAATTACGAGTTGCATTTGTTTTTTAAATTATTAATTTCAACACCAGAATAAAGGTCTGAGAAATCGTTATGTTAAGAGTAGTTCCGTTAACGCAATATTGTGTAATGAGTGGTGAAAATGAGAATGCTGTTAAGCGTCGTATTGAGCGAGGTCATTGGGTTTTGGGAGTGCATTATCACAAAAATAAGAATGTAAGAGAAAGAGCCATCGATCTAGAGGGGGTTGAAAAATGGTGGCGAGAAGGCAGTTTAGAGTTTATGTAAGCGGAGAACAATAATGATTTTAAAAAAAGATGCAGAAAAATTAAAGAAGGCACGTGGTGTCTCAATACGTTATAACAATGAACTGGCATCATCAATTCAATTGGCCTTCACGTATAAAGGTGTTCAATGTCGAGAAACAGTTGGCTATCAAGTTAACCAACAAGGCATGAATTCAGCAAGCAACATGCTAGGTGAAATTAAAAATAAAATTGCAAAAGGCACTTTTTTCTATGCTGACTACTTCCCAAAATCAAAAAAACTGGAAATATTTGGCGGTGCAGTAACTGGCGCGACTGTTAAAGATTATGTTGATAGATATATTGAAAATGCTGAAGAGCGCGGGTTAGCACCATCAACTGTGACAGGTTATAAAAAATCACGAAATGGTTTAAAACCACTGTGGTTAGTTAAGGTTACAGAATTAGACCAATTGATGCTGGTGAACTTCGTGAAGGCTTTAAGTGCCAAAGTAAAGGCAAAAACTATCTCTAATCGATTATCAGTTCTTCGCTCAGCACTCGATGATGCGATTATCGATAAATTGGTAGTTCAAAACCCCGTTGCAGGATTCAAGGTTAGCAAGCATATTAAAGTTGAAAGCAATGTGAATGCTCGGAAACAACATAATGCAGTGACTCCATTTTCTCCGAATGAAATCGACAAGATTTTTGAGGCTGCCGAAGGAACCGTAAAGGCCATTATTCAGTTTTGTAATGCAACAGGTGTTCGCTCTTCTGAATGGGTTGCATTAAAAAAACAAGATGTCTGTTTAATCTCCCGTGAGGTGACTATCTATGAGGCTGTTGTAGAAAAGCAAACGAAGGGAACAAAAACAATTAGTGGAAGACGTTCAATTCCAATCTCTCGTGAAGTTGCAGAACTACTTGAAGAAGAAATGGATAAACATGACAGTGATTATGTTTTCATCAATAGCAAGGGTGAACACTGGAACCAAGACTCTTTTAGAAAGCATCAATGGTCTAAAGTTTTAGAAAAGGCGGAGGTGAAATATAGATACCCATATCAACTAAGGCACACCTTCGCTACACGCAACATATCGGAGGGCATCAATCTATGGAAGTTGACTAAACTTATGGGTCATAAATCACCGCAGCAGCTTTATCAGCATTACGGTAACTTCATTGATGCATATGAAAAGAAATCAAAACGGGAAAATGCAGCTTAGTAACGTATATTCAATCAGGACAAATAGCCAAAAACCATTGCTTTTTTAGCAGTGGTTTTTGGCTATTTGTTTAATGGTTAATTATTAGAGTCGATTTTATTGCTTATCCAATTTTGAATATCCCCACGCCGCCATGCAACAGAACGCTCTGATAATTTGATACTTAATGGAAATTCAGAATTTTTCATAAGAGTATATAGTGAACGGGATAGACCAGTAATAGTTAGGACTTCCTCGCACCTTATCAGATCGTTAGTAACAGCCTATTGTCATGGCTTTATGGCTCTCGACGTATAGTTGGCTGGTACATTGATAATACTTTGAATCTAATTTAGAATTCTATATTAGAATGGGAACTATAATTTAAAGGGACAGACTAAATGAAAAATCTAATTACTTTCATGATTAGTATATACTTATTAGGTGTTATTGGCTTTACACCTATCTATTTATTTGCAAATTCTGCTGAAGAAACCGTTGAAGAATTATCGCTGTCAGACCTTCTAGAGTCGATCGGTAAAGCAACAATATCCACTCCTTATGAACAAAGAATATTTGAATCACATGTAGCAGAGTTGGAAGACGCTTTTGATAATTTAGATATTGACATGGATGATGGTTTATTGAATGTTTTAGAGTCTAATAACGATATTACAAATATAGTTATTAGCAAAGAGTATATAGGGAAGAAAAAGCTATATAGAGATGACCATTTTGAAAGAAGCATTTATGAAGTTTATTTGTCTTTCGACTACAAAGAAAAGTCATTTAAGTCTTCACTCATTATTTCTGACAAAAGTTTTTTCAAATTTCAATTAGCCAAGATAATCACTTTTGGAGAGGTGTATGCTAAAACGGAAGGCTCCGATTCTTACTATCAGTCCGGTATGTTACAAAGAGCTTTTTTCCCAAAGCAACTGTATAATCACACGGATAGTGATTTTGACCCTTTAGCATTAAAAAACATCAGGTTTTAACTAAATTAGGTGTACTAGCTCAGATTTGATCTGACAGTTACCCGTTTTCAAACGGTAACTGTCAGTTTAGGTTTGAGCTAAGTTCTTTTCTGCCCAAATTGATTTTCCATCAAGTAATGTTTCTAGTGGTGCTCTAACACAGCACATTTTGCTCTGATGAGTACGGTCGTTATTGTAGTATTTTATCCATTCGTCTAGGTCCATTTGTAACTCATCTAGTGAGTTATATAGCTTCTTACGAAACGCCACTTGATAAAACTCTTGCAATATCGTTTTGTGAAAGCGTTCGCATATACCATTCGTCTGAGGCGACATAGCCTTTGTCTTTGTATAATTCGATATCATTAATGGCTAAGTAAAGCTGATAATCGTGATGTTCAACCTTACCGCAATATTCAGTGTCTATATCCGTAAGTATACGTAGCATAGGAAGCTCATATTGTTCAAAATATGGCAGGACTTTATCGTTGAGTATGTCAGCTGCAGTGGTGGGTGTTTTAGTCGTATAAAGCTTAGCAAAAGTCACTTTGCTGTATGTGTCGATAAATGTCTGCTGGTAAATTCGACCAACGCCTTTTAAATTACCAACGTAGAATGTATCTTGCAAGCCAAGATAGCCTGGATGGGCTGTATCAATTTCACCACAAACCTCATCAAGCGCTGCAATTTGCGCGTCAGTAAGGATAATTCCATCATCAGCGACTTTTTCTCTAACGCATTCAATCGCTTTTTAAAGTTTTCCAAGTCGTGACGCAACCAAATTGAACGTCCCCCACTGGCAGAGACAAACACTCCTTGCTTACGCAATTCGTTGCTTGTTCGAGCTTGCCCGTGAGCTGGAAACTCAATAGCGTTAGCCACTACTGACTTTTTAGTTTTTCCATCGACACGATTTTTAGATTATCGCCTCTACGACTTTTATCAATAAGTGCGTCTAGCCCGCCTCTATCAACAAGTTCTTTATAGCGATAAAATGTATCTCTGGATGTTCCCATTACTTTGCAAGCTTTGGATACATTACCAAGTTCTTCAGCGAGATTAAGTAAACCTGCTTTGTGTTTGATGATTGGATTGTTTGTATGAAGCATGAGAGTTACCTCTTAGTTTGCTTTGATTTAAAGATTTGACACCTTAATCAAAACGGGTAACTCTCAATTTTTCAAATCGAAATGTCAGATCTTGTCTGAACCTAATACATTCTCAGGTTAGGATTCTAATATGCAGCAAACAGGTTTGCTTAAAGCAATCAACTTTCCAAGCACCAACTAAGAATATTTATGGTTAAATTTTCCCCATTATGTTGATGCCTGCGCTGATTAACAAAATCCCAATTATCCAACCTATTACTCCATAATCTAATAAACTAACCCCAAGGATTATCAGAAAAACTATCGCAATTATTTTTATCACAAACATTCCTTATTAAATTGATTCACAAAATAAATTATAACTATGCCACTGCATTTGGAAAGCACCAATGGTTTTTGGCTATTTGTTTACTCGTTCATTCTTAGAAGCGATTTTATTGCTTATCCAGTTTTGAATGTCACCCCGCCGCCATGCAACAGAACGCTCTGATAATTTGATACTTAATGGAAATTCAGAATTTTTCATAAGGGTGTATATAGTTGAACGTGATAGGCCAGTCATAGTTATAACTTCTTCGCGTCTTATCAAGTCGTTTGGACTTGTTGGTCGAGGTGAAGGAGTTTCATTCTGTACTAGCTCTTTTATTTGTTCATAGTCCGGTTGCTGAACATCATTACGGTGAATTAGTTCTTTAATTGAGTCAATTTGTCTAACGAGCAGTTGAAGCTCTGAAATAGTATGTTTGGATCGTAATTCAATATTATCGAGTAACATAACAATCGCTTTTTTATCTTTGGAATTCATGTTTATCACCAGCAAATAAAGAGACTTTAGCCTAGTAGTAAACACTAAATGTGGCGATTTTTTCGTGTTTTAATCGTGTATTTTGGCTTATTTTTGATGAACAACAAAAATGCATCAAATTCTCTGAAGCCCTTTAGATATGCGGTGTGCAGTAAAATTGTGGTTTGTAGTGTGTTGCTAGTGGGTGAGTAGTAGTGAAAACCCCTTCCAAGCCCCGTGTAGTGGGGGCTTGGTGGGTTTTAAAGTGGTGGAGCTGGGGGGATTTGAACCCCCGTCCGAAAAGCCTCGACCTTTGGTACTACATGCTTAGTATCGTCTTTTAGTTAACCTTATACAGCTCGGACGAACACGATCTGCAAAGGCGAGGCCGCTTAGTTTTAGCCCTTCAACCCCGGCCAGGGTTTCCGTAGCGAGTCCGTGTAGGGTGACACTTCAGAACCGGGTCCACAGACATACACCGGAGAAGTGCTAGCGGGCTATTATGCCGCTAGAGCGTAGTTATCGTCGTTTGCGATTACTTTAAATTGCGGCTTTTTTACGAGGCCAACCGCACCTCGACATGCACCTCGGGCGTCTTGAATTCCGTCGAATCCTAATCAGCCCCTGAATTTGGTATCTCATTCAGAGTGTTCATGCAGTATAACTGAGTAGCCTATTCAGACTCAAGGCATTAATCAGGAAATTTTTGCTAAGTGCCTTTGAATGCTGAATTTTCAGGCAGGAAAAATCAGTTTTTATACATATTTTCACATTTTAATCATACAAATTCTTAACATAGTACAAAAGTTGTGCTGAAATAAGAAACGTTGTTACCCTTCTTCAAAATAACCTGTAACAACACATAACTATAACAACAGGCAGTTTTTTACAGGGCTTTTCAGATGTCGATGTTTTCATTCGATGAACAAAGTGGCTATGTCTCTTTGTGTGAGCATCCTCGAGATGCAGGTTTTCCTACTACGAGTTCTCAATTAATTGAATTACTTGAGCAGTCGCCTTATGCAAATTACGAATATATTGATGCCAATATAGGCAAGTTGTTTATACCTAGCAGCCAATATCAAAACCAATCGTTAGTGGTTGCTAAAGCGGTTGATGCTCACCTTGAAGTGAAAGTTGATGCTAAAAACATGGTGGTTGAAGCAAGCCTAACAACAGCCCGTGGCGGTAAAATTGTCAGCATGGATATGGCGCAAGAGGTGCTTGCAGAGGCGGGCGTGATTAAAGGCATTAGTTTACGTGCTCTCGATACCTTCTTAGGCCAACAATTTAAGCAACCACCTGGCGCCCATTACACCGCGATTGTTGCCCATGGCCGAATGCCTAAAGAAGGCACCGATGCTAAATTCGTGCGCTTATGCTCAACAGCACAAGACCGCGTTCTTAGCCCGCAAGCGACCTCTGGCGGTAAAGTCGACATGCGTAATTTAGGTGCCATTATTACCGTTAAACCTGGCACGCCATTAATGCAACGAGTCCCTGCAACCCCCGGTGAAGATGGCTTTACAGTGTTTGGGGATGTGATGCCTGCAAAACCTGGTAAAGACTTACCCCTTGAGCCATTCGAAGGAACGCGCATCGATCCAAACAATAGTGATATGTTGATTGCCGATGCGAAGGGCGTGCCTGTTGCCCTACCCCGCGGTATGCGCGTAGACGACGTATTGTGCTTTCATCATGTTGATGTAAGTACGGGCCATGTCGAATTTGATGGCAGTGTTATTATTAGTGGTGATGTAAAAGATGGTATGCGCGTCAAAGCCACGGGTGATATCACTGTATTAGGCTTTGTTGAATCAGCCACAATTGAAAGTAAAAGTGAAGTCACCGTCATGCTTGGGGCTGTTGGCAGAAAACGTGAAAACGTCGAAAACTTTACCTGTAACATCACGGCTTCGCGCACTATCTCAGTGGGTTATGCTCAGTACTGCCATATAAAAACAGAGCAAGATTTATTCATTGAACGCCAAGCTTTACATTGTGATTTAAGCGCTCGCCGCCTTATTCGAGTCGGCAAAGCCAATAATCCGCGAGGCAAAATTATTGGTGGCAATATTTTAGATGCGATGCGAATAGAAACCGGCGAGCTTGGTGCGCCATCAGGCACTAAAACACGGGTTTTCATTGCTCAGTACTGGCATGATTTACGCCAAAAGCAGCAACAAATTAATGACTTTGAAAAGTTATTAGCGACAAAAGCAGCTGCCTTACAGCAAGCACGCAAAAAGGCTAATAAAATACCCGACCCAGCTCAACGTGCGCATTATATTAAAAAGATCACTGCCAGTGAGCAGCAGATCAAAATTAAAACAGCCAGCACGAAGAAAAAGAAACACTTAGTGAAAATTAAGATTGCGCGCTTATTAGCAACAAGCCGCTTAAAAGTGAATGAATTAATGCATCCAGGGGTGGAGCTTAAGATAGCGCAAGAGAGTAAACAGTTTTCACGTATTTACCCTCCTAACATGGTGCGTTTTTTTGAAGGTAAGATCACTCAGTCGTTTTAGTGGCTGAGTCTTGCTCTTCTTCACTTGCTTCAGTTTCAGGCAATGGCCAACCGCCAAGTTGTTGCCAGCGATTAACGATTAAACAGAACAATTCTGCAGTACGCTCGGTATCATATAATGCTGAGTGAGCCTGCTTATTGTCAAACTCAATACCGGCTGTTCTACATGCTTTCGCTAGCACTGTTTGTCCTAGTGCAAGACCCGCTAGTGATGTGGTATCAAAGCTAACAAATGGATGAAATGGCGTGCGTTTAATTTTACAACGCTCAATGGCGGCATTTAAAAAGCCGTGATCAAACGCGGCGTTATGTGCTACAACCACTGCACGCTGACAACCTGCTGCTTTTTGTGCCTTGCGCACGACTTTACAGATTTCTTTAATCGCTTCTTCCTCAGGCACTGCACCACGCAGCGCAGAAAAAGGATCAATACCATTAAACTCAATGGCCGCTTGTTCGATATTCGCGCCTTCAAATGGCTCAACATGAAAATGCACTGTATGATCAATACTTAACACGCCGTCGTCATCCATTTTAAGGACAGATGCAGCAATTTCTAATAACGCATCGGTCTCTTTATTAAAACCTGCGGTTTCAACATCAATCACAACAGGAAAAAAGCCACGAAAGCGTTTTGCGAAAAGAGTTTGTTCAGTATTTTCCATAGTCTTCTTGGTTTGCCAGTGTAAGCTGGCTATTATGTCAAAAACCACGGCTACTCTGCTAGAGTAAATAGTGTGAAATCGCAGATTCTTACTGAGTTTTTAGGCACATTACTTGCTTTATATTAATCAGCTAGCCCTGTGTTTAGTGTGCTGATGCAATTAAACACAAAAATTGCCAATTATTTGGCATTGATGATTTGTTGGAGAATTACCGTGATGAAGCTTTCATTACTTCCTTTAAGCCTAGGCCTATTAACCTCAGTTGCAAGTATAAATGCGCATGCAGCCATGCGTGAGTATACCGCTAATGCTGATATGTCGAACTGGCAAATGGTAAAAACATCTCGCTTAGAATGCCAATTAAATCATGAAGTTCCTTATTATGGTGAAGCAATTTTCAGTACCACTGCCAGTAAAAATAAAGACGTAAACTTTAACCTTGATATGGTTGTACGCCCAGACAACTACAGTATTGCTGGTCTAAAAGCCGTACCACCTAGTTGGCGTGCTGGTATGCCCGCTCGCGACTTAGCGAATATGAAGCTATTACGTAAGTTTGACGGCGAGCTTGGCAACAAAACCGCTTGGGAAATGCTCACCGAACTTGAAAAAGGCTACCAACCGACATTTTATTACCAAGACTGGCAAAACAGTGCCGATAAAATTGCCGTTGGTTTATCGAGTGTCAACTTTAAGCAAGCTTATTGGGCGTTTTTACAGTGCCGAGATGCGATGCTTCCATACAGCTTTGAAGATATTTCGTTCACAGTGATGAACTATGAGCCTAATACCAGCAAACTGACTAAATCATCACAAAAACGCTTAGATAAAATTGGCGAATACTTAAAGTACGACACCAACATTGAATCTATTTCAATATCTTCTTACACCGACAGTTACGGTGGTCGCTGGAACAACCTCGAATTATCAAAAAAACGTGCTAAAGCGATTAAAGATTACATTGTTAGCTTAGGGGTTGATGAAAGCAAAGTAGATACCGATGGTTACGGTGAAAAGCGCCATGTTGCTAGCAACGACAACATTTTAGACCGAAACAAAAACCGTCGTTTAGTCATTCAAATTGCAAAAATGTAGCCGCCGAAGCGGCTACTAGCTTTAACTCATTTCTATTGACTTCACGCGCTTAAAGCGCTTTAGCCACTTATCGCCGAACTGAAAAAACGCGAGGCTAATCATAATGATGGTCGCGCCAACAATCAGAGCTTGGTCAATGGGCTCATCATTAAGCAAACCACCTAAAGCAATTGCAAAACTTGGTGTGATCAAGGTTGTTAATGCGACCGTGCTGGCGTTCAACTTTTGCAATACATGAAAATACGCCAGCGCACCAATTAATGAACCAAACACGCCTAAGTAAACAATTGAGTACAGTGATTTTGCACTCCATATCTGGCTATTAAGTCGGCCATCTACCAGCAACCAAGTAATAAAAAACAGAGGCGTTACAAAAACCAACGCACCAAATGTGGTGGCCATTGGATGAATAGCAATTCTTACCCGTTTGATCATCACACCGCTCAAACTAAAAAAGCACACTGCCATAAATACATATAACAGGCCACTAAGCTGCTCTACTCCCCCTTGAATATGGCGCTGGCTTACTAAAAATAAACCAATTAAGGCACAGCCAAGTGCGGCAAGCTTAATGGCGCTAAACTTAGGTTCGTTCAAGATCTTTTGCGCAAGTAAGCCCGATAAAATTGGCGCAAGACCAAACATCAATGATATTAACCCAGAAGGCACTGTTTTAGCGGCCATGTAGCTTAATAACATGCCGCCAAAAATACCTATGCTTGAATAGCCATAAAGGAATAAAGCACGGCGATGCCAGGGCACTCGGATATTGGCAACAGCAACGACAAACGAAGCCAACACCAGTCCCACCAGCATCCGTAAAAACACAGCTAGGGTTGGTGCTACCGTTTCACTACTCCAAACAATACCCAGTGGTGTTGTTGACCAAATCACCACCATTAAAAAATATGAGGCTTTAACAGGCACAAGCTTATTCCTTTAAAAAGGCGAAAAAAGCGGAAGAAAATTTAAAAGGGAAATAACCAACCGCTTAGAACGCGGTTAGTAAAACTTACTTAATTAACCGCAGCAAATAACAGACCATACGACTGATGAGGTCAGGCGCATACAATTGTTTGTTGGTCGTTGGTTTAGCTGCATCATGGTATTTAATAAAGTAAGTTGAAGAAGCTTAAGAATCCGCCTAAATGGTGATTTTGTCAACACGAATACTCATGCTATTTGGCAAAAAGTTTTTTGCTGATTTCAACAGCCTGTTTGCACATGTAAATCATAGGTTACATTTAATTTCTTTGATTTATAACAAAACTATTTAAGTTTTGTTAAACAAGTTATATCTTGCTTGCCTCTCACGAAGTTTAAGGGGCAAAAAGTGCTTAAAAATAAAACAATAGGTAGCATGTTAATTGTTGCTGGCACCACCATAGGTGCAGGGATGCTGGCATTGCCTATCGCCTCCGCAGGGCTTGGTTTCACAACAGCGTTATCACTAATCTTTTTAACTTGGGTTTTAATGACCTACACAGCATTGCTGATGCTAGAGCTGCATCAATATGCCGACAGAGATGCAACCCTCAATACGTTAGCTAAGTCATGGTTGGGTAAACGTGGGCAATGGGTCGCTAACTTTTCAGTGATGTTTTTGTTTTACGCATTATGCGCTGCGTATATCGCAGGTGGTGGTGCGCAATTACAAGAAAAGCTCAACAATGGTTTATCGCTTTCTTTAGCGCCGCAAGTTGGCTCAGTTATTCTGGCTATTGTGATTGGTACTGTGGTGACACTCGGTACCAGCAAAGTCGATAAGCTTAACCGCGTACTGTTCACTATTAAAGTATGCGTACTAGCCAGCTTATTTTATATGCTGACACCTTATGTTCATGGCCAACACTTACTTGAAATGCCTATTGAACAAGGTCTGATTTTATCTGCAATCCCGGTGGTGTTTACCTCGTTTGGCTTTCATGGCTCTATTCCATCGATTGTGAAATACGTGGGTTTAGATATCAAAACACTTCGTAAAGTAATGGTGGCAGGTGCCGCATTGCCTTTAGTCATTTACATTTTTTGGCAATTACTTAGCCAAGGTATGATGAGTCAAAGTGACTTACTACAAAGCCAAGGGTTACCCGGTTTTGTAAGCAGTGTTGCTAGCATTGCTCACAGCCCACACGTTGCCACCGCTGTGAACATCTTTGCTGATTTAGCATTAGCCACGTCTTTCTTGGGGGTGAGTTTAGGTTTGTTCGACTTTTTTGCTGATGCATTTAAAAAAGGTGATGGTAGTAAAGATCGCATCAAAACAGCCTTGATCACCTTTATTCCACCGCTAGGCTTTGCGCTATTCTATCCACAAGGGTTTATTATGGCACTTGGCTACGCCGCCATTGCGCTGGTTATTTTAGCGGTGTTTTTACCGGTTGCTATGGTCTATAAGCAACGAAGCAGCAAACCTGATGCGGGTTATCAAGTTAAAGGCGGTAATATTGGCTTAGCACTGGCCGCCCTGTTTGGTGTGCTTATTATTAGTGCTCAAGGTTTACAAATGGCGGGGCTTATTCCAGCGATTGGTTAAACAGCTCATCAAAAAAAGCACCCGAGGGTGCTTTTTTTGTGTCTGATTTAAGATTTAATTAAAATACCATCGCCTTACCACGGCCAGATGCTTCAGATGCCGCATCTAATTTACCGTCTTTATTGATGATCACATGCATATCACCAAAATGGCGTTCATCGAGTGTATAACCCATTTTCTCAAGCGCTTTAACAACCTTTGGTTCAAGACCAGTGTGGTATCTAATCACATTTTTAGGCCATAACTGGTGATGAAAGCGTGGGCTGTCTACCACTTGCTCTGCTGTCATATCAAATTCAACCGCATTTAAAATTGACTCATACACAGAGCTAATAATCGTGGTACCACCCGGAGAGCCAGTTACCATTTTAACTTTGTTATCCTGAAGCAGAATGGTCGGTGTCATTGAGCTCAACATGCGTTTATGGGGTTGGATTTCATTAGCTTTACCACCAATAGCACCAAATACATTCATCACACCTGGCTTGGCACTAAAGTCATCCATTTCATCATTCAAAATAAATCCTGCGCCCGATACAACCACGCCACTGCCAAAGCTTAAGTTGATGGTCGTGGTATTAGCAACGGCATTACCCCACTTATCTAGGATAGAAAAATGCGTTGTTTGCTCACTTTCGTGTAAACCCGGTTTGATGTTCTCAGTTGTCGAAATGGCATCTGGGCGAATTGTACTTGCACGATTGCTAAGATAATCATCTGCAAGTAGAGCTGTTTTTGGCACCTCATAAAAATCTGGGTCACCTAAATATTCTGCTCTGTCGGCAAATACGCGTTTACCTACTTCAGCCAAAATATGGACATAGGTGGTCGAGTTGTGCTCAAGCTTTCCTTCTGGCTTTGCCAAGTCGTACATTTTTAGCCACTGCAAAATAGCAATACCACCTGAACTTGGCGGTGGCGATGTGAGCACTTCGTAACCGCGCCAGTTACCCTTAATTGGTGTACGTGACTTAGCTTGATAAGCTTTTAAGTCTTGCTCAGTAATAATGCCGCCGTGCTGCTTCATAAATGACGCTATGATCTTTGCTGTCTCACCCTCGTAGAAACCAGCTTTACCTTGATCACGAATACGTTTTAGTGTGGCGGCAAGTTCCGGCTGTTTAAATAGCTTATTTGCTTTAGCATCGGCAAAGTAATCAGCAAAGTTAATGTTTACCGACTTTTTGGCCATTCGCGCACTATAACGCTCGATACTCGCAGCTAGCTTAGGATGCACAATAAAGCCCTGCTCTGCTAATTTAACCGCAGGCTCTAGCAGAGTTTTCCACTCTAAGCTGCCGTGCTTTTGATGGGCAAGCCACATTCCAGCAACACTGCCCGGAACACCACTTGCGTGAATACCGTACACTGACATGTTATCAATAACATCGCCTTTATCATCAAGGTACATATCGCGATGAGCTGCTGTTGGCGCCGTTTCGCGGTAATCTATAAAATCACCTTTGCCATCTTTTTGGATCAGCATAAAGCCACCACCACCGATGTTTCCGGCTTCTGGTAAAGTAACCGCTAATACAAACTGTGCTGCAATTGCCGCATCAACGGCGTTACCGCCTTGCTCTAAAATAGCCCGTGCCGTATCACTGCTGTAACTATCTGGCATAGCGACGGCCGCTTGTTTTGCAAAGCTTGCCGGATGAAAGAATATTGCGGTTACGATCAACAGATGTGCCGCGTATTTGACTAAATTTGCCATGGTACTTCCTTTTTCTTGATGTTATTTTGACCATTTAGACATGTGAAACCCTTAAGGTCAATTAGTTACGATTAACTTAGCTGAGCTGCTCTTTAGGACATGTATAAAGTACTGCAGGTAATTCACCATGTTCATCTTTATGGTTGTAGTTTTTTACAAACTTGAGGCCTAGTTTTTCCATCACCTTTATTGAGCCCAGGTTATCTTTTAGTGCTGTGGCACTGAGCGACTTTACTTCCTCTGGCTCGCTAACTGCTTTGGCAATGGCAAGTGCGGCCTCTGACGCATAACCTTTACCCCAGCTCATTTGTTTAAAGCGCCAGCCAATTTCTAAATCACTAAAATCAGGCTGTTCAAAAAAGCCCATGGGCCTGACTAATACCCAGCCTATAAAAGTATTACTCTCGATGATATTTACTTGCCAAAGCCCCCAGCCTTTTTGCTCATTTCGATACGCATTCAAGCGTGGAATAAACACCTCTTTAATGCTCTGCATACTGGATACTTTGCCGCGAGTGAGATGTTTCATTACCTTTGGGTCGTTATCGAGCTCATAAAGTAGCTCGGCATCATTTTCATCCATTAACCGAAAACTTAATCGTGCTGTTCTAGCTATATTCATTTTTTATTGCTTATACTGCTTAATAGTTGATTAACCATTAGAGAAAAATATGAACAAATTAGCAAGCTTAGTTTTATTAGGCTGTATTGCCTTAACAGGTTGTGAAGATGCAGAGCAAGCCAAGAAAGATGCCAGCGAAGCAAAAGAGGAAGTAAAGCAAGCGCTAAGTGATGCTTGGAGCGACGTAAAAGACGCCACCAATGAGTTTAACGACGACTCACTGCAAGAGTTACTCGAAGAGAGTAAGAAAATGGGCTTGAGCATGTATGACGACGGTAAAGAAATTGCCTTAGATGCATGGATTGAGAGTAAAGAAGCGGCTGGTGAGCTTTCTGAAAAAACCAAACAAAAAGCAAAAGAACTGGCTGAAGAATTAAGAGAAGCGCGCGAAAAACGCGAGCAAGAGAAAAATAATTAAAAAGAAAGGGCAAGTATTTACTTGCCCTTTTTTGTTAGTAATTAAAGCTCAAATTCTTTTTTGAATTTTAAGCCAAATTCACTGCGGTCGTTGCTGCGCATTACACCAACAAAACCAGATTGTTGTAAACGACCCACATCGTATACTTCGTTTAACACGTTCTCACCGTAAAGAGTCACTTCAAAGTCACCGTTCGGGTTTAAGTAAGAAATGTTGAAACCCACTAATTCACGAGAATCAATGTGTTCACTTTGGTTGTAAACTGATTGACCTTGC
Source organism: Pseudoalteromonas sp. S4492 (assembly GCF_005886115.1). Lineage (NCBI taxonomy): Bacteria > Pseudomonadati > Pseudomonadota > Gammaproteobacteria > Alteromonadales > Pseudoalteromonadaceae > Pseudoalteromonas > Pseudoalteromonas sp. S4492. The sequence goes on along the minus strand of NZ_PNCP01000006.1, from coordinate 18,239 downwards.
ATATCGCTACGGTATGAATAGTTAGCGTTTACTGCCACTGTGCCACCGTTACTTAAATCAATGAAATAAGAAGGTGCGACCATCACAGTCCAACGTGGTGTTAGTGCTGGTGAGTCACCTTTACCAATACCTAATACACCGTCATCAACTTCTGTGATTTCTGAATCTAGGTAACCAATCGCGCTACGTAGCGTAAAGTCATCAGTAAATGCAATTGTTGTCTCAAGCTCGATACCTTGCGCTTTAGACTCACCGGCATTTTCTACGATAGTAACGAAACCGCCACCTGCAGTTGGATCTGAGAATGGTAATGCCAGATCTGTGTAGTCAGTGACAAACACCGCTAACATCATAGATACGTCTTCATGTACCTGACCTTTTAAGCCTAGCTCGTAGTTAATTGCTTTTGTTTCATCGAAAGAAACAAATTGATCAGGACCACCAAATGGACGCGGTGGGAAACCACCTGTTTGATAACCTTTTTGGATTTGGCCATACACGTTCATGTTATTGCTAAGCTGGTAAGACGCATTTAAATCCCATGTTACTGCATCAAAATCAGCACTCACGTATTTACGTGTCGCAAACGTTGGGAATAAGGCATCGGCTTCTTTTTTATCTTTCGAATAACGTAGACCACCGCCCACAGTTAAATCGTCGCTTAGGTCATAGCTTGCATTGATATAAGCTGCGTATGAGTTAGTCTCTTGGTTGATATCAAAGTAACCATAATCACCAAAAGACGCAGTAGTACCGTCATTCAGAAGACCATCTGGTGTGTTGAATGGGCTAAATACAAACGGACCTGAACTTGTGAAGCCATCTTCATTAAAGAAGTATAAGCCAGATACAAAGTCCATGTTATCGAAGCTACCATTTAACTGGATTTCGAATGAATATTGATCTGCACCACCTTCTTCTGGGAATTCAGATAAGTTAAGGGCAACAGCGTCATCATCAAGACCCCCTTCGTATTCTGAGCTACGGTAGCTTGTGATGAACTTAGCTGTATAGGTGTTATTAATATCCCAATCAGCGGTTAAAGACGTGCCCCAGCCTGAGTAAGCCGTCGATTCAATACCCTCTACTGTTGATGCTAAATCATCAGGATCGCTTGGTAACATGTCTTCTGTAAGTAATGGGAAATCACCATTGAATGGGTCATTTGGGTCAAGTGGCGTTGTTAGTTCAATTGTGTAGGGTGATTGGCCTGATTCGTTATCAACACCATCAATTGAAAACACAAAAGATAAATCGCTACTTGCTTGCCATTTAAGCGCCATACGACCGCTTAACTCTTGCTCTTCACCAATTTCTTTTTCTGGATTAGCAAGGTTAATCGCTTCACCTACACCATCGCGTTGCTTATAAGACACGCTTGCAGACATGCTTACAGTGTCGGTAAGGCTGTTATTAAAGTAAACGTCACCAGCTAAACGACCACGGCTACCTACTTTTGCCGTTGTCGTTACAATGCCTTCGTCACCAGGTTGCTTAGTAATAATATTTACTGCACCACCTAACGTGTTACGACCATACAAGGTACCTTGTGGACCACGTAACACCTCTACACGCTCAACATTTGGTAATGATAAGTTTGAGCCCATTTGACGACCAAGGTATACACCGTCTAAGTAAACACCTACACCCGGATCAGTTGTGATCACATGGTCTTGTAAACCAATACCACGAATAAACACTGATGCATGAGCCGCATTACCTACACCATAACGGGTGATGTTTAGGTTAGGTACGTATTTACCGATGTCTTCTAGGTTGCTCATGTTTGCTTTATCAATCAAGTTTTCACCGATTGATGTCACCGCTGTTGGCGACTCAAAAATGCTTTCTGTACGCTTACGCGCTGTTACTTCGATTTTTTCGAAAGCATCTTGTTTAGCAGAGGTTTTTTCTTGCTCAGCAAAGGCTGAAGTAGATAATGCAGCAACAATAGCTACAGTTAACTGTGAGAGATGACGTAATTTCAATTAAAACTCCAAAGGATACCGTGTGTGTGTATTTTTACCCGTAAATTTCAGGCATAAAAAAAGACGCTTAGGTATAAGCATCTTTCCTCTGGAGGGGCATTATATGTCAGTTTTGTGAAAATATGTATAATTTTTTTGATTTTTATCAAAAACTGTATAAATAAACCACATTATCATTCTCTATTCGAATTATAAGTCACTAAACTCTTTGCGAAATAGTAAATAAAAATAAATGTTTAGTTCTACATTATCGCAATTAGCTTGCCAATTAACATAATTTTAATGAACAAAGAATGAACGTGTTTTATGTTATTTTTCATAGCGGTACAAGCCAATTTCAGAAATTTCTCAGTTCCCAAAGAGTACCCAACTCAGGTAATGTTTAATACGGTGCTGCCAAGTTAGCAAAAGCTAACTAAACATTAATTTGCGCAGCGTTTTCCTCTGTTGGAATTTCATTTTTTAAACGTAATAATCAGCAACACAATTACTTGCTCTACTAATTCGCTTAATTAACTGCTATTGCGGATTGGTATTATCATTTACAGATAGTTTTTGGCGTGAATATGGATTTTCTTTTTAATAAAAACGCAGCTGATTCTGTGTCATCAGCTTCGATTCTTCCTTACTGTATTGCGAACGATGAGAGAACATTGTTGCTCAATTACGACTCTTTAGACACACTGACAAATCGTGAATTAATAAGTGAGTTTATGAAAACCCATGGTTATCATCATCTCGTTATTTTTAATATGCCTCATAGAGCGGATGTGCTGCCATTAAAAGACTGGCCAAAACTAAAAGGGTTATTTTTTAAAAACACCAAAACAGATATTTTTGAACAAGGGCTGCAAGAAATTAAAAAGGGATCTTTGTGGTTTCCAAGAACGGTGAGCGATAAATGGATGAGAGAAATGCTCGAAACTGAGCAAAAAAATCAAATTCAATCAAACAACTTAACGTTTAAAGAATCTAAAGTGCTGCACTTGCTTTCTTCTGGTGCGACCTGCCCTCAAATCGCTGATACTTTATTTATTAGCGAAGCAACTGTGCGAGTTCATTTGCATAAGATTTACCAAAAAATCAATGTCAAAAACAAACAAAAAGCCTTACAGTGGTGCGAAAGGAACATAAATAAAATCAATAAGCTTGCGGGCTAACTTGGAAGCGAATGGTATCTTGATACTGACCTGCAGCTTGGTTACTAAATGCAGTTAACTTTATTTTTAAAGGAATTAAAAAATCTGTCTGCTTGGTAAACAAGAACCTTCTTTTCATTGCGTGATTTAGCTCGACATAGTCCCCAGTAAGCGCCAGTGAATAGTTAATTGCATAGCTGCTTTGGTAAAGCTCATGAATCAGTTTACCATTATGCTCTGACCAAATAGTCATTGTGATATCTGTATTTGCAACAACCTGTAAACTAGGCAGCAAACTATATTCTTTTTGAGGTATAAGCTCCCCTAAATCAATACTTGTGTTAGCACTGTTATATCCTAAAAAAGACAGTGCGACATGAGTAGGGATTGATACATCTAAATCATAATCTAACTCATCAACCACTTCATGAAATTGACTTTTAAGTACGAGTTTGACGGTATCTTGATACTGACCTGCACGTGCGATGCTACCTTTTGCAATCACAAACCGTAAATCTGTTGTATTGTCAGAAATAGCAAGGTTATTGACAGATGAGTTATTAAAAATCGAACTTGAATTTCCAATGAAATAAGGGATGTGTTGATACTGACCACGCAATTGTTGGTTATTTTCACTCGAGACTTGCAAATAGTATGAACAACTTGTGTCGCCCTCTATGATTACTTTAATCTGCTTTTCAGCATCTTGATTTTGTAGTGTTCGGTAATCCTGTAAGTTATCGAATAGATGCTCAATTCTTTGTATCTTTGCAGAACACTGGCCAAAACACGCCGATGTATAAAAGAGCGCATTAATTAAAAGTGCTGAAAATAGAAACCGCTTAATGTACATAAATCACTCCTTTATTATGCAGCTGTTGCTGTGTATCTATATCGATAATTAAGGGCTCATGGATGACATTTTTTAGCACAATTTGATATTGGCATGGTTTTAGACCAGTCAGTGCAAAGCGCCCTGTTTTACTTGTAAAAAATAAGTAAGGCTCTGCTGCTTGCTCCTCAATGCAACGCGCCTCACCAACTTGAAGTGCTAACGGTTCGTTTTCGCTATTTTTTAACGTTCCCAGCATGGAAATATTGTTCTGTGAACCAATTACAACATCATGGCCACTTTTATAAGAAGGATAAAAACTGATGCTACCAGCTCCTAAGTCATATCCAGGCGCTAAGTTTTCAACATCAACCGCAACGGTGGTTCTGTCATAGGCATTTATATTAGCGAGTAAGAGGGTTGGTAGGTCTGAATTAGTGGCTAAAAAATCAGCCCCTTGTGATCCTAGGTTAATTGTTTTCTCAGCTAAACTTGGGTGCGCGCTGATCAAAGCAAAGCTATTTTGGATAGGCTTACCCACCCCCCATTGAGAGTCAGCGAATGCAATACTTGCGGCAGCACTAACACGGCTTTGATGATGCAGCACATTGCCGTTTAAATGCTGATAGTAAGTGCCGTGGTCAAAACTCATCGATAATCGATTTGTATTGTATTGGCTGTTTAGATCAAATACGGCTTCGTTATTGTTGTTTTTTTCTAACCCTGCACGTAAATTTAGTGCACCAACAAAGCGCTGATCTTCATTTTGAGCAAACTCCAATCTGGATTTATCGTATTTAGATTGGTGCGATAACTTTAATCTTTGCCTGTGCGAAAACTGATAACTCAGCGAGAAATTAAAACTCCACTGTTGTTGATGCTCTGTTTCTTGCCACTGCCCACCAAGTGAATAATACCACTGGTGAGTGTTTATATTGCCTGAAACAGTCACCCCCGTTGATTTTTCAAACCGCGTTTGCTCATGACGTCTAGAAACATTTGCAAAAAGCGACGTTTGCACTGATGAGTCACTCATAAAGTTGAGATTTGCTTGTATAAAGTGCTGTCTAGAATTAGCAAGCGAGCTCAATTCATCATTAAAAGCTATCTGATAAAAGTCAGGGTTACTGTATTCGTAGCCAATGCTGAAATCGGTTCCAGTCTGAGATGGTTGTCTAAATGAGCTATAGGCAAATCGATATGCATAGCCATTCGTTGCATCAAGATTAATTGCATTTTCAAATGATAACTGCCCTATTGGGGTCGCAAATATTTGCTTAAAGCCGAGTTGCTGTGTTTCTTCATTCCCTTGGGCTGAAAAACCAGCAGTCCAACTTGTTGAGATACCGTAGTCAATAAAGCCTGAAAATAAAGGCTGATCATAATTGTAGGCTAATTTATCTGCTAATTGTGCTGGGTAACCAAAGTGAAGTTCGTATTCAAGCTGCCCTTCAGAGAACAAATCGAGGCCTGTGGTAAGTGTAAAGTTGACCTCTTTTGTAACACCCGCATTATCCGTGATCTTTAAAACAATATGATTATTGCCCTCTATTAACGGAATATCGTCCAGTGAATAAATACCAGCAGGCAAGTTCAGGCGTCTAAATAAGCGATCATCAATATATACTTCAACAGAAGATGGGCTATCTAGCGTAAAGCGCTGCGATGCACTTGGTCGAATTGTTCTGTCAGAAACAAGAGTAAAATCATGGGCAAGCGACAGCCCAAGGATGCGAGTTGTTGATTGAAAATAACTACCCGCACTGTAATTATCGCCCAATGAAAAACGCATGCCATGAATGGGTAAATCATGGATTACTCTCGTGCCTAAACGCTTAAAGTCATGGTTACTTGGTGTATTTACAAACTGGGCTTCGTTTTCAATCACCCAATTTTTTAGATTTAAAACCGCTTCAGGCCTTACTGTTAGCTGCTTTTGTTCATAATCTTGTGCTTGATTTGATTGATACACATAGCTCGAATACACATTAATGTAGCCACTGTAGTTTGCGCTTTTTATTGCTTGTTGTTGGTTTCGCTTTGACACTGCGGTAATACTTTTCTCTTTGATCATGCTCATTGGCAAGGTTATCTTTAAGCTAAAATAAAGCAGTTCGAACACAGTACCAATGCCCAATGTTTGAAGCTCTTCAATATTTACTAAGCCTCTTTCATCAACAAGCATTTCTATGTGTTCAAGCGTTTGGGTATTTGCTATTGGTCTTAAAAACTCCATCAATTCTGAATGCTTTAATAGCAATGAATCATCCGGAGTTACTAGTAATGAAATGTTTGCTTGAGGTTGCTTGTTTAAGTAGCAGCTAACAGTGAGTTCAAGCTCTTTTAAAGTGGTATTTATTTTTGCATAGGCTAAACCTGCATTAAACAAAGACATACACACAAAGCAAAAAAGCAGACTACTGAGATAGCGCAACGTCTGGCGAGATAACTTCTGCATTAACACTATCCTTCAACGGAATAAGCACTTGCTGTTTGCTTTGTGGCGCAAAGAACACGTCATAACCCGATGCTTTTAGTTGTTGTTTTTTAAATGAAGCGATTTGTTGATGAGACAAATGTATAGCAAGATCATATTCGCTCAGGCGGGCAGCCCCCTTACCATTATTTGCTACCGTTATTTCACAGCTGTAATTACTACATAAGCTCTTTTCGACAACAAGTTCAGGTAAAAAGCTCTCTTGATGTACATGAACAATTAAATTCACATTAAGCAACATCGTCAGTTGTGGCTCAGACGCATTTGCAGAGTTTAAAAGTGGTTGCTCAACTAAACTAATTTGATAGGTTTTATCTAGGCTCGGGGCTTCACTTACCCAGCGCATTTGGATTCGTTGACTTTCACCACGGTGCAATAACAATGTTGGAGGAAACACCCAAACAGGGCTATTTTCTTGATAACGAAACATTGGCTCCGGGCCAGAAAAATCAACCTCAAATATTTCTATATCAAAAGCGACTTCACGGTTAAATACATTATGTATCGTACTGTAGGTTACTTGCTGTGGCTTGGTTGGATCCAAGCTTAGTACCATTGGGCTTACTTCCACAGCAGTGCAGAACAGCGAATTAAATAAAATTAATACTGCAAAGATACGCATTAAAATTGTACCTTTAACTGACTTTGCTCGGCTTTAAACTGCTTAGGTACTTTTAGTAAGACCTCACGAGAAGAGTGTGGCAATAAAAGCTTGCCTGATAATGCACGACTTAACTCATCGCCAGCTAAGCTCATAGTGTCATCATGCTGTTCAATAAACCAAGTTGATTTAGATAAACGCAGTAATTTATTGCCTTCATTTTTTAACCGTACTTTCCAAAGCCCTTCTTGCTGTTGCTGCTTTTGTTCAATTACAAGTTTTGCTGTAGCCCCTTCGGGTACCACAGTAAATAAGGTACGAAAGCTAGTCGCAATGCCAACACCCGATTGGTTCGATTCACCTGTATCAATCATTACTTGGTCAACGCCAATCCGGTATGATTTAGAGGCTGCTAAAATAGGATCGCCCACATAGCGAATTAAAATTGATTGAGACTTTCCAGGTGCAATAATGGTTGTCATTGGCAGTATGAAAAAATCTGCATCGTTTGTGGTCAGCTGCTCCTCACCCGAGGGTGTAATTTTTAAGTCAAATGCTGTTAATTCAATAGCGAGCGAAGCTGATGAATTGTTCATTACACGAATTGTTTGTTGTGCATTAGAGCCACTTGGCGCTAATTCAGCAACCATAGGCTGAACTTGAAATGCGACACTGTGAAATGAAAGAAGAAGTGAGAATAAATAGATAAGTCTGTGCATCATCTCTCCTTTGATGATAAGGCAGCCATAGGCTGCCTAAAATAACTTAGTTAGCTGTAACAGTTAGCATTAAAGTGTCTGAGTACGTTCCAGAATATATTGGGTCTTCTGTAATTGTCAGTACAATCGTGCCAGGAATACCCCCTACTGCCAAAGCAGCAGAACCAGGTTGACTTTGTTCAGCGCTTTCATCGTTATCACCATCCTCAGCAATAAGCGTAAAAGCAAATGGCGCTGCAGTTAACGCGGCGGTATAACCGACACCATCATCCTCGTCATCAGCGTTTTGTAAGTGCCCTTCAGACGTTGTTAATGTCAGTGTGGCACCATCTGAGTCATTGCATTGCAATTCAAAATCCAGTGTCGTCGTTTGATCTTTAGCAATACTTGGAAAGTAAGTCGATGTATCTAAATTACTTACCTCACAAACCGAAGCGACAGAACCGCTGATATTAATGTTTTCAGCAAGTGCAGCGCCTGACGAGAGCATTGCAATTGCAGATAGTGCTATTAGCTTTTTCATTCCACTATTCCTTATAAAATTATTAGCGACTACCAAACACCACCAGAGGCAATGGTTGGGGTCATTTCTATGCGCAAGATATCCTTGTATTCACCCGCATATATAAGTGGTTCGGTAAGCTGAAACTGAACATCCATCACCCGCTCAAACAAAATATCACTCACTGAGAATACTTGCTTGTTGTGAAGCTGCTCTGCCATGTAAGACTTTTTCAGCGCTGTACTCACAATTGACAAGCTCATTCTGTAGTTGTTAATCACACTGCTTTGCTGATGACGTAATCCACCATTTTGAGAGTGTATAGACACCTTCATCGGTGTATTGCAGTTAATTACCAAAACCGTGTTAACTATGCCACTCTCTGAAAACTGCAGTTCCGCCGATTGTGCTTCAAACCCACACTTTGCACTAACCTCTCCAGTTAGCGTCAAACTCACATCATCAAATGCAAAACAGGGATTTATCACACAACCTACTAATAAGACCGGGAATAACTTCATCGTTTAGCCACTTCACTTCCATATGAATCATCTCGTTAACGGTCTTAGATTATGTGAATTAAGATTTTAACATTGTTGAATTTTGCTTAGATGCGTTTAAGCCGTTGATTACACAGCGTGAATAAGTGAATGAAAATTAAACGCTATAATGTTTCTTTCACAAGGTTAATAATTAACTCATTGCTTTTAATACTAAAATTGACTTGGATTTAATGCTGAAAAGATTTACTTGATGATTTTTCGCTAATTAATTCAAAAGCAGTTGATAAACCTAATTAAACACCGAACAACTAAAACAGGCTCAATTATGGTTTTAGATCATTAAACAACCTCTTTTTGATTGAATAACAAACAAATAATGGTCTATGCTTTTATTTGACCCCATTTTGCAAGGAGCAAACTTTGAAAGTACTCACCCCCTTACGTGCTGCAATTTTAATAGCAGTCACAGCTGTCTCATTGACTGGTTGCCAACTTACTTCAAGTGAACTACCTGCAATCAGTGATTCGGGAACAAAAAACTCAGGGCACGTTGTATGGCATGATTTGATCACACCTAATTTGGCACAATCTCAAGCATTTTATAGCAGCGTGTTTGGTTGGCAATTTCAAGCCGTTAACGACAGCTACACGCTGGCATCATTAGACGGAAAATTAATTGCTGGAATGGCAGAACTTGATAATAAGCAAAATGCCAGCCATTGGCTGAGCCTTATCAGTAGCAAAGATATCGCTGCCGTCAGCGAAAAAACGATCAAAGCCGGAGGTAAAGTCTTAGTAAGCAGTACCGAAATTAAAGGCCGTGGCACTATTGCTGTATTAGAAGATCCTCAAGGGGCTGTGTTTTCGCTGATCAATACAGTAAATGGTGACCCTGAAGCTCAGCAAACTGATAACGGCTGGATTTGGCAAGAAGTATGGAGTGATAATCCAGAGCAGAGCAAAGCCTTTTACCAATCACTTGGTAATTATTCAGCACAAAATAAACCGCTTAATAATGGCAATTACAGTTACTTAGCCTTAAATGGCACACCTGCGATTGGCTTTGTAAAAAAACCAGATGCCGAGATAGGCAACACATGGGTGAATTACATTAAAGTAGCCGATGTTGACGCGACCCTATTAAAAGTAACCGCAGCAGGCGGCATAGTTCTAATGGCACCAAATGACAAAGTACGAAGTGGCAGCGTCGCAATTATTCGTGATCCAGCAGGCGCTGGTATTGTAATTCAGGAGCAAATGTAATGAATAAAAAAATGATTCGCTTAGCTGCTCTTGCGGCTGCAGTTTTAGTTTTAAATGCCTGCACCCCCTATGCAAGCCTAGATATTAATGCGCCGTTTAAAGTAGGCCCTGTGTACGTTAACCCAAGTATTGGCATTGGCGGCACACTTTAATCAATTTCAGGGCGCTGGGTTTTAAACAAAGCGCCCTATTCATTAGTGTTTTACTTTTAAGCGCTGTACCTGAGTCAGCACATCTTCAGCCTTGGCACCTAAGTATACATAGATTGCAAGAGCAACTAATAAACCAACAACAGCAAACATCATAAGCACGGCAGGAATTACATACTCAGTTTGCCCGAGCGCTGCTTTAAACATGGTTAGTAAGGCTTCTATCGATACTGCTATCAAAATTGTTGAGATAAAGCGTGTGATCGTACGTCTCGTTGAGCTGTGGCGAAAAATATCCTTATGCATGAGAATTTCTTCTTCTAGAATAGTTTTGCCTAAATCGAAAATGGCCAACGCTAACGTAACAAAGATTATAATGGTAAATGGTTTGAGCGGGTCTGACTGGGTGTCTTCGCTTAAGACTAAGTCCACCATGCCGGCAAATACTTTATATAGCAGGTAGAACACCAAACAGAACAAGCAACCAACAATCAAGCCATAACCCACCTTAAAGTAGGGTGTCATTCGTGCTCGCTTTATATCCCCCATAATAAATTCAATCAGTTCAGTTAAACACACATCGATGACTAAGAACTGCTGCAAATTATTACCTGCAGGAATTGTTTTAATAACAGAAATACACAGGTGCTTTGTCGCCGTGGAAATATACGGCGATGTAAAGTGCGGTTCCGGCGTAGCAGAAGCGAGTAAAAAATAAGGTCGAGCGCTTAAGTCCTGCCCTGCACCAATATGACTGAGCTTCTTTTTATATTGACGTTTAAAGCAAACATTATCCCCTTGTTGAATACCTTGTTCGTTTAAACAATATTGTAATTCTAAAAATGGATATTGATTGACTAACTGTTGATATTCTTGCTTATTAGTTAAAGACGCTTGAACACTGGCGAGTATAGAAAGCAGTAAATTATGAATAAGCACTTGTTGCTCTTCATAGCGTTCTATAGCACTTAAATAACTCATTCTGGCCATTTTGCTTCCTTAAATTAATGGGATACCAACTCAAGTTAAGCAAGGAAGACTCCAAGTTTGATTTTCAATATAAATCAACAACTTGAATTCAGGCAGGCAAATAAAATTAGAATAAAAGCACTATAAAGGTGCGTATTGCATTTTATATGTCACTAAAACGAAAAAAGCCGTAACTCACTGAGTTACGGCTTTTTAATTTTGGTGCGGATGGGGGGACTTGAACCCCCACGGCCGAAGCCACCACCCCCTCAAGATGGCGTGTCTACCAATTCCACCACATCCGCATACAATTCTGTATGTTGTTAAGCTTATCGTTTACCTGAGGAGTGAAAACTGCTTAACAGTAATTAGCAAAGCTAATTAGTTAGGTACGTCAGACGCTTTTTCTTCTGTTGCAGGCACATCAGTTTGTGCTGGCGTTACAGATTCAACAGCTGGCGCAGCTTCTAGGTTTTCCCACTCATCAGTCTTTTTAATTTGACCTGCTGTAAGGTTACCTAGAACAATACTTAGTACGAAGAAGATCGTTGCTAAGATTGTTGTTGTTTTAGTCATGAAGTTACCAGCACCCGATGAGCCAAACACTGTTGCAGAAGCACCTGCACCAAATGATGAACCCATATCTGCGCCTTTACCTTGTTGGATTAAAACCATACCAACTAATGCTAAAGCAACGATTAAATAAACTACTAATAAAATTTCGTACATCTTATACGGTCCCTTTTGCACTTTCACAGATAGCAGTAAATGAATCTGCTTTAAGACTTGCGCCACCAATGAGGCCGCCGTCTATATCTGGTTGTGCAAATAATAATTCGCTATTTTTTTCATTCACGCTACCACCATATAAGATGGTTAGTTGCTGTGCTATATCGCTATCCACAGAAGCAATTTTATCACGGATAAACTTATGTACAGCTTGCGCTTGCTCAGGAGAGGCAGTCTTACCTGTGCCAATGGCCCAAACGGGCTCGTATGCTACCACAGAATTCTTCAGTGCTGCTACACCTAATTTGCTAATTACAGCATCAATTTGTGCTGCAACCACTAATTCAGTTTCATTTGCTTCACGTTGCTGTTCACTTTCACCCACACAAAGAATAGGAGTTAAGCCAACTTGCTGCGCTCGAGCAAATTTATCTGCAACAACCTCATCTGATTCACCGTAAATGCTACGACGTTCAGAATGTCCCACTAACGTATAAGTTGCGCCTAAGTCTTTTACTAACTGAGCATCTACTTCACCCGTAAATGCACCTGCTTGGTTTTCAGAGACTGTTTGCGAACCAAACGTAACGTTTTGCTGCTGCAAAGAACTCAACAATGGGAATGGTGGGAACACCACTATATCCAGTTCATCCGATTGAACATTTTTGATAGCATTTGATAACTGTTCAACAAGCTCTAAAGAGCCGTTCATTTTCCAATTACCTGCGACCATCGGCTTACGTGTTGCCATTATTCCACTCCACATTAGAAAGCGGGCAAGATACTAACTCGACTTGCCCAAAGTTACAAGAGGTTATTGTTATACCACGGTTTGTTTGCTCACAGTTTCGACAACTGCGGCTATTTTACGTGCGCTATCAAGAACAACTTTTTCCTGTTCAGCTTCTACCATTACTCGCACAACAGGTTCCGTTCCTGATTTTCGAAGTAATACACGCCCTGTATCACCTAATTTTTCTTCGACCTGTGCAACCATATCGATTACAGATTGATCTTGTGTCGGATCAGTCCCTTGAGGGTAGCGCACATTAATCATTTTCATTGGGTACTTTGTAAAACCAGCCCCGAGGTCTTGCAACGTTTTATTTTGTGCAACCATCGCAGCTAACACTTGTAAGCTTGAGATAATGCCATCACCGGTGCTGATCAAATCAAGGTTTAACACGTGACCTGAGCTCTCACCACCGATTTTCCAGCCTTTTTCTTGCAGTAGCTCCATCACGTAGCGGTCACCGACCTTACTACGAGCAAATTCAATTCCTCGGGCTTTTAAGGCATTTTCAAGGCCCATGTTTGACATTACCGTACCAACGACACCACCCCCTAACATATCGTCATTTGCAGCTTGGCAAGCAATGATATAAACAATGTCATCACCATCAAATACACGGCCATTATGGTCAACCATCATTACGCGGTCACCATCACCGTCATAAGCAATACCGACATCCGCATTGTGTTCTAATACCTTACGCTTAAGGGTTTCAACGTGGGTTGCGCCACACTCAAGGTTAATATTTACCCCGTTTGGCTCACAGGCATGACAGATAACATCTGCGCCAAGCTCACGCATTACAGAAGGTGCGATGTTATAAGTGGCACCATTTGCGCAATCGAGCACAATTTTTAAGCCCTCAAGCGATAAGCCTTGTGGGAACTGGCTTTTACAAAACTCAATGTAGCGGCCATCTGCTGTCTCTAATCGACGAGCTTTACCAAGCTTATCAGAAGCCACACAAGTCATCGGTTCATCCATCATGGCTTCAATTTCAAGCTCGACTTCATCTGCAAGCTTTAAACCTCGACCACTAAAAAACTTGATGCCATTATCATGATAAGGATTATGAGATGCACTGATAACAATGCCAGCTTCAGCACGGAACGTTTGCGTAAGGTAAGCCACTGCCGGTGTCGGCATAGGGCCTAATAATACAACATCAATACCCGCAGCGATTAAACCGGCTTCAAGTGATGTTTCGAGCATATAGCCAGAGATACGAGTATCTTTACCAATAATGACTTTTTTGGTACCAATTTTTGATAAAACGCGGCCTGCAGCCCAACCTAGCTTTAGCGCAAATTCAGGAGTGATTGGAAACTCACCCACCATGCCACGCACACCATCTGTGCCAAAATACTTTCTTGTGTTACTCATTTGAAATTCCTCGTTCACATGCTTGCCAAACCGCTAGCACGTCAGCTGTTTCTTGTACGTCATGAACACGAATGATTTTTGCACCGTTTTGTGCTGCAATCAGTGCACCAGCAAGGCTTCCTGCTAAGCGTTCATTCGTGTCTCTATTTAATAAATTACCGATCATTGATTTACGAGAAAGACCTGCTAAAACTGGTAAATTGAACTTATTAAATAGATTAAATTCTTTAAGTATTTGATAATTATGAGCCAAAGTTTTACCAAAACCAAAACCTGGATCTAAAATAATACGTTGTTGCTGAATGCCCGCTTGCTCACATGCGGCTAAACGCTCTGCAAAGAATTCGTTAATATCAGCTAATAAATCATTATAGTGTGGGTTACTTTGCATCGTACGAGGCTGACCTTGCATATGCATTAAGCAAATTGCTACTTCTGGGTATTGGGCCAATACCTCAATCGCACCTGCCTCTTGCAGTGCTCTGACATCATTGATGATATCAGCTCCTGCAATAATCGCTTGGCGCATCACTTCGCTTTTGCTGGTATCAATGGAAATAATACAATCGCTGGTTGCTCTAAGGGCTTTAACTAATGGAATAACGCGTTCGAGCTCATCTTCAAGAGATACATCAGGTGCTCCAGGGCGGGTTGACTCACCACCTATATCAATTATTTTTGCGCCTTGATTTAATAACGTTTGAGCTTGTTTGACAGCGCTGTCTAGCTGACAGTAACTACCACCATCAGAAAAAGAGTCTGGAGTGACATTTAAAATCCCCATCACGACTGGGGAGTCGAGGTGTAATGTACGACCTCGAGGTAAGTTAAGAACGGTCATTGAACACCTATGCTATTAATTAGCGTCAATTGCGCATTTATTATTCTAGATAACAGTTTGAAAATTGCGCATTTTTTTGTAATAAAAAAGCCCCGACTAGCGGGGCCTTTCTGTGTCTAATTGTACCGACTATTCGGCTTTGTCATCAACATTTGTTTTTGTTTCTGACGTTTGTTCTGACTCTTTTGCCTCACTTTCCACTACTTTAGAAGTAGATGTGGTTGGCTTTTTATCATCAGAGCGACGATCATGAACATCACGCGGCTCGCGTACAGGCTGACGTGCCATTAAGTCATCAATTTGACCCGCATCAATCGTCTCGTACTTCATTAGTGCATCTTTCATCGCATGTAAGATATCAATGTTATCTTTAAGGATTTGCTCTGCACGTTGATAGTTACGGTCTGAGAATAAACGAACTTCACTATCGATCACTTTTGCTGTTTCATCAGACATGCTCATAGCACGGCTACCGCCGCCACCCATGTACATTTCGTTTTGATCTTCAGCGTAAAGTAATGGACCTAATTTTTCACTTAGACCCCACTGAGTAACCATTTTACGAGCAATGTCAGTCGCACGTTCAATATCGTTACTAGCACCTGTGGTAACTTTATCATCACCATAGATTAGCGCTTCTGCAATACGACCACCGTAAAGGCTAGAAATCATTGACTCTAAAAGCTCTTTAGAGTGGCTCACACGGTCTTGCTCAGGCAAGTACATAGTTACACCAAGTGCACGACCACGAGGAATGATAGACACTTTGTACACTGGATCATGTTCAGGCACCATGCGACCAACAATCGCGTGACCTGCTTCATGGTAAGCAGTCATTTCTTTTTCTTGCTCACTCATCACCATGGTCTTGCGCTCTGCGCCCATCATGATTTTATCTTTTGCAGCATCAAACTCAGCCATGCTTACAACGCGTTTGTTACCACGTGCTGCGTACAAAGCGGCTTCGTTTACTAAGTTTGCAAGATCAGCACCAGAGAAACCTGGCGTACCACGTGCAATTACCGCAGCTTCTACATTGTCGCCTAACGGCACTTTACGCATGTGAACTTTAAGAATTTGTTCACGACCACGGATATCAGGAAGACCAACAACAACTTGACGGTCAAAACGACCTGGTCGTAATAACGCAGGGTCTAATACATCTGGGCGGTTCGTTGCAGCAATTACGATAATACCTTCATTACCTTCAAAACCGTCCATTTCAACAAGCATTTGGTTAAGTGTTTGCTCACGCTCATCATGACCACCACCCATGCCTGCGCCACGTTTGCGGCCTACGGCATCAATTTCATCAATAAAGATGATACAAGGTGCTGCTTTTTTCGCTTGCTCGAACATGTCACGTACGCGTGATGCACCGACACCAACGAACATTTCTACGAAATCTGAACCAGAGATTGTGAAAAACGGCACTTTTGCTTCACCAGCTACCGCTTTAGCAAGCAAGGTTTTACCGGTACCAGGAGGACCTACCATTAACACGCCTTTCGGAATGCTACCACCCAGTTTCTGGAACTTAGATGGGTCACGTAAGAAGTCAACCAGTTCAGTTACATCTTCTTTCGCTTCATCACAACCCGCTACATCAGCAAACGTTGTTTTAACTTGGTCTTCGCTCATCAGGCGCGCTTTACTCTTACCGAAAGACATCGCACCTTTACCACCACCACCTTGCATTTGACGCATGAAGAAAATCCATACACCAATAAGCAGTAACATTGGGAACCAAGAGATTAAAATGCTGGCAAGGAAAGACTGCTCTTCAGGCTTAACACCTTTAACATTTACATTGCTTTTTAAAAGATCATTCAAGATGTCTTTGTCATACATTGGCATGATAGTTTGAAAGCGCTCACCATTTGTTTTGGTACCCGTAATCGTACCTGTGGTGCTCTCAATAGAAACTTCTTGAATAGCGCCACTACGAGCGTCGCTAACAAATTGAGTGTAACTTGTTTGGCGATCAGCTTGATCACCACCGTTAAAGCTCTGAAACACTGACATTAGCACTACTGCAATGACCAGCCAGAGTATTAGATTTTTCGCCATATCGCTCAAGGAGTTAACCTCTTGTATCCAATTAATTTAAATTCTACTTCACGCAGCACAACTGTACTACAGTTTGTAGCCTGTCGCCACTATATAAACTTCGCGAGAACGGGCACGCGATGCGTCAGGCTTTCTAATTTTGACCGCTTTAAAGCTATTACGTACTTCTTGTAAGTATTGATCAAATCCTTCGCCTTGGAAGACTTTGACACAAAATGCACCATTTTTCTTTAAAACTTGGTGGCACATGTCTAATGCCAATTCAACTAAATACATGCTACCCGCTTGGTCTACCGATGTATTACCGCTCATATTCGGTGCCATATCAGAAAAAACTACATCAACATTTTTCCCATCGATGCGAGTTAAAAGTGCATCAAGCACAGCTTCTTCACGAAAGTCACCTTGTAAGAAATCAACACCTGCGAGTGAGTCCATAGGTAAAATATCACAAGCAATAACTTGGCCTTTATCACCAACCTTTTCAGCTAAATACTGTGACCAACTTCCCGGCGCAGCACCTAAATCAACCACTGTCATCGATGGTTTGATTAATTTATCTTTGTTTTGAATTTCGTCTAATTTGAATACCGCACGAGAACGCCAACCTTTCTTTTGCGCTTCGTGAACATAAGGATCGTCGAAATGTTCCTTCAGCCAACGCTTAGAACTGGCTGAATGTTTTTTATTTGCCATAAAATTAATACGTAACTAATTAGTAATATTCTCTAGATGGCGTTAGAATACCCTTAATTCAAGCCATATTCAGCAAAATTTGTAACATCATGAAATTATCGAACAAACAAAAGCAGTTTTTAAAAGGTCAAGCACACAGTTTAAAACCTGTTGTTTTACTTGGTGCAAACGGTTTAACAGAAGGCGTTTTAGTTGAAATTGAAATCGCGTTAAATATCCACGAGCTAATCAAAGTAAAAGTACCTACTGACGAGCGCGAAACTAAAGCATTGATTTTTGATGCGATTGTTCGCGAAACTGGCGCAACTAAATTACAAACAATTGGTCACACAATTGTATTGTATCGCCAAAGCGAAGAGAAAAAGATTCAATTACCACGCGGTTAACTTTCGCCTGAGTAATCTCTAATCATAAAAAAGCCAGCTAAAATGCTGGGCTGATACTTTATTAGGGATCTACATATGTAGATCCCTTTTTATTTATGTACATAAAATCATAGGGTTAACATTAAAACTTACGCAAAAAAAACATTCGCGAGCAGATATATTTTCTATATATTCAATAG